>CANKWR010000003.1 GCA_947487525.1 Bacteroidota bacterium | reverse complement strand
GATGAATTGCATTTAAAATTTCATGCGCAGTCGTTTCTAATTTACGCGCCACCACTGCTTCGGCAATCATTTCGGTTACATTCATACCAATCATATGACAACCTAAGAATTCACCATACTTCGCATCAAAGATCACTTTTACAAAACCTTCGGTTGCGCCAGCGGCAGATGCTTTACCACTTGCCATAAATGGAAACTTACCTACTTTAATTTCATACCCTGCTTCCTTCGCTGCTTTCTCGGTATAACCTACACTTGAAATTTCAGGAATACAGTAAGTACATCCTGGAACATTATTGTATTCAATCCCTTCTGGTAAATGGGCATGTTTCTTTTCCATGTATGCCATGTGCTCTGCTGCATTAATCCCTTCTTTAGCAGCCACGTGTGCTAAAGCTTGACCAGGTGAACAGTCCCCCAATGCATATATACCCGCAATACTTGATTGTTGGTATTTGTCTACAACGATTCTGCCTTTATCGGTTTTAATACCGTTAGATTCTAATCCTACATTTTCAATATTTGCCACCACACCAGCAGCACTCAAAACAACGTCTGCTTCTAAGGTAATGAAAGATCCATCTTGTAATTTCACTTTTGCTTTCACACCCGCACCTGTTGTGTCCACTGATTCAACGGATGCATTGGTCATGATTTCAATGCCTTGTTTCTTATATTGCTTTTCTAATTCCTTAGAAATATCTTCATCTTCCACTGGAACAATTCTTGGTGCAAACTCAACAATGGTTACTTTGGTACCCATCGCATTGTATACATACGCAAACTCTACCCCAATGGCACCACTACCCACAATGATCATGCTTTTAGGTTGGCTTGGCATTACCATGGCTTCACGGTAACCCATTACTTTTTTGCCATCCTGTTTTAAGTTGGGTAATTCTCTTGAACGACCCCCTGTTGCAATGGCAATATATTTTGTATCCAACACTTGTGTTGAACCATCAGCCGCTTTCACTTCTACTTTACCTCTTGATAACACTTTACCATAACCCATTACCACGTCAATCTTATTTTTCTTCATCAAAAATTGAACGCCCTTGCTCATTTTATCGGCAACGCCACGACTACGAGCAATTACTTTTCCAAAATCGTGATTTACGCCTGTGGTAGTGATACCGTAATCGGCACTATGCTTCACATAATCATACACCTGCGCACTCTTGATTAATGCTTTGGTTGGAATACAACCCCAGTTTAAACAAACTCCACCTAAACTTTCCTTTTCTACAATTGCCACTTTCAATCCTAATTGAGAAGCACGGATCGCCGCAGGATAACCCCCAGGACCACTACCTATTACGATAACGTCGTATGCCATTTTGTTTGTGTTTTTGAGTAATTGAATGAGGGTGCAAAAATAACCCAAAAAAAGGGACTATTCAAAGAAAACGCGGACCATTTGGAAAAACCACTTATTGTCGTTCGGTCGCTGCTTACTCATTTGATTTTCATCGTACTTACTTAAGCCAAAAAGCCCTGCCATATTGCCTCCCCTCACCGAAATTTCTAAATAACCCGCCGAATTAAACCAAGCCAATTTATCGGCCACCGGCACCGCCCCATAGTTGCGTCCTAGATTTTCGATGGTTTCATTGCGGGTAAACACAATTTTAAAAGGCCTTCCCTTGGCATGTTGCTCAAATTCGGCCTGTCTAATATTGACCACCACATTCTCAAATTGATCAATAAATATGATTTGCCCCTCCATCCAATTGGGGTCAAACTTAGGCTGGGTAGGGAATATCTCCACAATTTTATCAATAGGATTTCCTGCTTCCAACAGGTTGTTAGAGGCAAAAAAGTAGGCCACGGATTCAATAATACGCTCCGTAATTTGAACGAAAGTATTGGCCCCTTTTATATCGATGGCTACAATTTCACTGGGTTTAATCCCCAGCATCATGGTCAAAAAGCCATTGTCAGGGGTAATAAAAAAGTGTCCGTTGTAATGCGCAAACAGCACATGATCCGAAGGGTGCTGGAAAAAATTAACCATTACAATGTGCACGGTCCCCGAGGGATAATGCTTGGCTGCATTGTTGAAAATATACGCCCCTTGTAAATAGTTTTTGCTAGAAAGTTGATGGGTGATATCCGCTATTTGGCAACCTGGAATAATTGACAAAATTTGGCCCTTTACAGCGCCAATAATAAAATCCTCTTGGCCAATATCTGATGTTAATGTTATAACGGGCATATCTTATTAGTAACGAATAAATTAGCTATTTATTTTACCAATTTACCATTCTTAAAAAAGAAATGATAGGCAAGCTTATCGGCCCAAGCTGGGAAAAATTTATTCATAAATACGGTACGCTTCCCCGTAAAAGTCAATACCAGGCTTCTCTTGCGCTTTCCAATGGCATGGATAATATGCTGGGCACATTCTTCGGAACTCATCATGGCCCCTTCGTTCATGGGGGATTCACCCTGTGCTTGGGCATCCTTATTTAAAGCCGCATTGCGGATATTGGAACTGGTAAACCCTGGACAAACCCACATTACATGGGTTCCTGAACCAAACAATTCAGTCCTTAGCGCTTCCAACCAACCATTTAAAGCATATTTAGAAGCAGAATAACCACTACGTCCCGGAAGCCCACGATACCCCGCGATACTGGAAACCCCCACAATCACCCCATTGGCTTTAAGCACAAAAGGCAGGGCCGCTTTGGTGGTATATACTGTTCCCCAAAAGTTAATATCCATAACATTTTTAAGCGTTTCAATGGACACTTCACTCACCAAGGCACGCATAGAGATCCCAGCATTATTGATTAAAATATCCACCCCTCCCCACTTGTCCACCACGGCCTGAATAAATGCTTCATCCTGTTGTTGATTCACCACATCCACCTGCATGGTAAACAAGCAGGGGTGATTCAATTCCTGTGCCAATTGAGCCAATTTATCGGCATTTCGCCCACAGGTAGCCACTTTGGCTCCCAATGTTAAAAACTGTTGCACCAAGGCTTTTCCGATACCATCAGAACCACCTGTAATAACGACTACTTTGTTGCTGAAATTGGCCATGTGATTGAATTTACACAAATGTACTTCTAAATTGAAGATGAATCACTTAGAAGCATTTTAAGATGTTGAAAATAAAAGTACCCATTTATTTGGATAGTTTTATTTTATGCTTATTTTTGCACTCCTCAAAAGGGAAAACGGTCAGATTCTGTAGCTCAGTTGGTAGAGCAATACACTTTTAATGTATGGGTCCTGGGTTCGAGTCCCAGCGGGATCACCAAATTTAACTAAAAAGCCTTACAAGTCAACACTTGTAGGGCTTTTTTAATTCACGGGGTAAACATAGGGTAAACAATCTTATAATAACTTCAAATAAACCCTTGTGGCACGCTTTTGTAGACTTTTGTATTAAATTTTGTGGCTCGGTTGTGGACAGAGAATTACTTATTTGTGATTACTGCCTTTTATACTAGTTACTTATTGACTTGAGGTATTAAAAAACCACCCTCGTTTAGGAGGATGGTTCAAAATAATCTCAGTTTAAAAATACTTTCGAAATAAGGACTCTATAAAATGTTAAATAGTTAAAAAGCCCTAATGGCGCGAACAGAGATGTGGATGCCCTTATCGTCGCTGGTCTGATAGCCATCGTAGAAAACCTGGAACCACGCGTAGGAGTTGACGTTCTCCGTAGAACTCCAATAGGTGTTAGTCGCAAAACCCCCAATAGTTGATCTAGCAATGTACATCAAATTTAACTCATATTTGGTAGGCAATCTCCAATCAGTAAATAATTTACCTCGAGCAGAATGATTAGCTGGATTACTAATAACATCTTGTGCATTATACCATGTGCTACTGGTAGATTGATCTACTGTTTCTGCAATTAAACCATGTAAGCCATCGGTTGTAACATAAAACACAATTCCTCCTCCAAATGTTTCGCTAATTGTATGCGTAGCCCCTCCTGCTGATTTAGATGGCGAAACTGCTGCTTGCCCAATACCTAATAAACAGGCAAATAACATTGGAATAATTAATAACTTTTTCATATTTTTTTAATTATAACTAAACTAATTAATGATCTTATACTGAGGTTAAAATTAATGTAATTTTTTATCTATATGACATTTACGTGTTCAAAAAATGCATTTCTAATTTCTTCAACTTGCTTATTATTCATGTAATTTGTTATTGATTAATTGATTGTTTTATCTACTAATTAGTTTTGTAAAAATTTAATATCAAAATAAAGCTATTTTATTTTAATATAATAAATGCAAAAAACAAAAATTTGAGACTTTTCATAATTGTAAGTTTAAATTCATTTAATTAATAGTAATTCAAATATATAAATTCTTATTAATATTATTTTAAATTAATGGAAATATCTTTAAGGAGCTTTGAGTAAGCTCAATGCGCAAACGGATCTAAAATCCCTCATTAATACTCCCCATCAAAATCTCCAATACTTCCATCCCTATCCTCCTCTTTTGGATATGCCCAAATTTGTAGCTGCTTAATTCTCGCCTTAGTCAACTCCTCAAGACGCCCATAGTATAACATTGTATACATGCTACCATAACTCATTCTTGGATTATCGGAAGGATACAACATTTTAAGTTCGGCATCTCTGAATTGAATCCATAATCTTTCAGACGCCCTTAGTGCATTAATAAACTTAACGTTTTTAGCATATTTTTTTAAAATAACTTGATAAACTGCACCAAGTTGATCATCCACTTTTTTATAGCTATTAGAAGCCTCCATATTCATCTCAGATTGAGATTGAGCGAATAGTGTTGTAATGCTAAATGATAACACTAAAAGAAAAAATATTTTTTTCATAATTTAATAGTATTTAATTATATAATAAATATATTGTATTTTAAATTAAAATGTCATAAATGAAATATTTATATTTAACATTTCTTGTGCTTTCTTTTTCCAATAATTATGGCCAAATGTCATCGTTTCTTAAGACAACCGAATATGAAAAAATTAAAAAAGAAGTTGGCACAATAGACTACTATAGTTGGAGCAATGTCCTTCTGGGGCTTAGAATTGTATATAATTTAAAACAATAAACATAAGAAGATTTTATAGGCTACTATATTTTTTTTACCAACTTTAAAGTTCTATCATCAATGTATGATTTTAATTTAAATGGGACTGTCATTTTAAAAGTGTTATCATAGACTTCCCAATTTCCAACATTTGCTGATTTTTCCAAATGATTCTCAAATTCAATAGGGATAATATCTCCGTTTGACTTAAATTGGAATACATATCTAGATCCCGAAGAAAAACAAAGGAATTGCAATGTGTTAAAATCAATTAATCCTGTAAAAGTGAGATTCCCACCTTCAGTATTGAGAGAGTAAATCATTGCATCTTGTCCTAAATGCCGAGTATCGTCCAGGTCAAAATATTTTTCAAATAGGGACTTAAATTTAATATTTATTTTACTTGATAAAACACCAGTTTGTTTGCAGAATTTACAAGCTATAATTGAATTTTTCCCATAAATTACTCCATTGTTTCTACAGACATTGCAGTAATTAAAACGTCTCTGATCTTTTGTCCAATAATTACAATTTTGACATGGCCTACTTCTACTTATGAAAATCTTACCGCCATTACAGTTTTTACACCGATAATTTAAATTAAATTCCTTGTCTTGATAATTTGCATTTATGGAATTCTGGCTAAATGAATGAGAACTTAAAAACAAAAATAATATGATATTGTACTTCATAGTTAAAAATTTAAGTTAAGCATTATTCTTTTTTTTTACTAATCAAATAGGTAATAAATTATGCTTTTCCCTATAATTTGTAAATTTGGGGAAATCATATTTACAAAGAAGATTTTCGATTACGTGTTATTTTCTATTGTGGGATATGAGAAAGAAAATCATTTATTGTTTTTCTAGTTGGTAGTAATAATCATATCCAACAAAAATTCCTGACGCTATATTTCCATTAATTGATAGCATTGAACAAATGGGTCGATTTATATTCACCATACACCATTCATAACCACTTCCATTTCGCACTGGGTTCATAGGAAATAATTGATCAGCACTATAATTCCACCCTGTAGCGTTTTGGTTTACATCTATACTAAAAATCATTGGTGTTTTAGAAACACCACCTGGCACATTTCGCATAAGATCTCCCAAAAAATGTGTAGGCAACCCTGTAGTATAATCTTTGCAAATAGTAGCAGCTAAAATTCTATATGAATGATTAGTTGGAACAACATCAACAGAAGGCTCCTTGCCATCAGATTTAACTGAAAATTTTAAAACTTGGCCAGTTAAAGGTGAATCAAATGGGATATTAATGATATCTTGACCATCATTTATAGTGAAAGTAGAAGTTGCCTCCCAAGAACTTGTGGAACGATTAAAATAAGCTTTAGAACCTTGACGTCTTATTTCTAAGGTATACGTGTTTTTAATCCCATTGGCTATATAAGCCCCTGAATATCTACCATAAGCTTTTGTATTATTGGCAGGGGTAAAAACATTTTCTGGTATGGGATCAGGAATAAAATTATTAGGAAATATTGTGGGAGATTTTTTACAAGAAATTAAGACAATAAAAAAGAATGATAAAATCATTTTTTGTCGAATAATAATTCTACGCATAATTAGTGATTAAAAATTAAAAGAAATTGATATATGTAAATATATCCATTATTTTTAATACTCATTAAGAATTCTAAAAATCTTGAAAATTATAAAGAAATAGTAAGACTTAAAACCACTTCATTTTAAATAGAATTTACCGCAGCATTATTATACAATGATCTAAGCAATTCAACTTATCTACAACAACCTTTCAATACTAATAAAGTTATTAATATAGGAAGGCATAATAATTAAGGTAACTCTGTACAACCTACCATTATCCGCATCTGTTAAATGATAAACGATGGTATCTCCTGCTGAATTAAATCCCCAACCAAAAAGTGATCCACTGGGCGATGTTGAATAAGTAACCGCACTAGCCGTTCTCGATCCATAAACTCCTCCATTATTATATCTTCCTTCAACATAAAAATTAACAGTTCCCGACCCTGTAGCTAAAGAAAGCCCTCTTGGCTCATAGGTAGTGACTGAAAACCTCAAATTTTCAAAACTTAAAAAAGTACCTGCGGTAACACGACCCACTAGCTTAGTGGACACATTTCCTGTTGGATCTGTAATATTTAACTTGCCAGTCACATTCACAGATCCGCTATTGTCTATTCTTAATCTTTCCGTCCCTGCAGTTCGCATGACAATCGTATTATTCATGTCTGGAACTGTAGCAGAATATCCAGATAGATCTATGGAAGATTGTTGTGCAGTATTTGTTCCACCACCTGCCGAAAGCCTTAAAAAACCGTCATCTTGTAAATCAGTTTGAGGTGTACCACCTCCAACTCCTCTTATTTCATAATTTCCAATTGCACTTCCGGTAATGGAAGGCCTAGTAGAGGTATTCCCCATACCTGATGCAATTTTCACTCCACCACCCGCAACATTTAGTTTTGCTGTAGGAATATTGGTTCCAATGCCTAATCTTCCATTTGTATTATCCCAAAATAAACTTGAATTATTCTGTGCTAAATTAGTGCCATCACTAAATAAAACTGATCCTGCAGTATAACTTGAATTTCCGGTACCTCCTTTACTCACGGGCATAGTACCTGCGCTCCAAGCGCCTAGTTCTAATAATGTGATTTGATTGCCATCTGCCTCTCCAAATTGAAAACTGCCACTTCCGGTTACAAATCTAACAGAATAGGTATAAGTACCCGCAGTAGGATTGTCAATAAAATTTAAACAATAGGGAACATTTTCATTCCCATTTGAAGATTCCGCCTGCAGTTTTTTTCCAATTGCTACTCCATCTCTATACAATTGTAATTGACACCAAGCAGCATTAGGTGGATTAGCATCACCAGATGCAATAATTTGAATGGGTCTTCCTGATGTTGTTATTGATTGACTCACAATAACGGCACCGGCCGTTCCAGTACTCACACTCGAAGCATTAGATTGAGCATAATTAGGAACGAACCCACTAAATGAATTCAATGAACCTTGGTCCACCAATTGGTTCCATTTTGAACCATCCCAATAATAATACCCTGGTAAAACATTGTTAGGAGTGGTTCCCGCAGTGGCCGTATTATAAATGATTAATCCGGTTGCTGGAGAGGCAATAGTTGCCACATCAGTGATACTTAATAAGGCTATTCTTGGAGGCAAAAATCCTTTATTCGTAGCACTTACGTCCAATTTAGCAGATGCATGTGGCGTAGTAGTCCCAATACCCGTTTGGGCAAAAATTGGCACTGAAGAAATCAACCCAACAATCAATAAAACTTTTCTAATCATTCCCATTACATGTATTCCATACAAATTTAGATTAAAATATATAAACAACTGTCTCCACCCCCCTTTTCATTGAACATTAGGTGTCAAGTTATTAGATTCAAGCATTTAAAAAAGGGGCAAATTGATTGATATCAAAGAGGAATTTGGAGAAGTGATACCAAGCCGACTAGCCCAGTCGAAACAACCCTACTTCATTGAAAAATATCTCAGGAGATATAGAATTTTTAATTAATTTAGATTATAATTTAAAATAATATGAAAAAATTCTTAATTACACTTTTCTTTCTCAATGTAGCTTTTGCTTCGTTTTCACAAGAATTATCAGATGGCAAGTATGAATATGAAAATAAAACCCACAGTTTAATTATCAATAAAACCGAGGAAACAATTGAAGTTACACTCATCAACAAACAAGGATCAAAAAAGCAAACTGGCATTGCAGCAATGAGAATAGCTCCAAGATATAGTGATACTCCAGGTAAAATATGGTACGAATTCTCAACTGAGGTTTGTAGTTATGATTTTGACCTCTCAAAAAACACACTTAAATTAAATACCTTTGATTGCATAAACAAAACGAAGGATTTTACGTTGGTCTTTACCAGAAAAAGTTTTACCAGCCTTGATAAACTAAATCAATAAGAAATGTAAATAATGTACCTTCCTAAACCCAAAATCATGCAAGAGGGAAGGAATGGCTTCAAACCTGTATAAGAAGATTATAAGTAGGGAGAAACTACAAATTTTATTTTTTAATGTCAAAGACATCCATCGTTCGACTGTAATGAAAACATAAAATTAACATTAGAAGTCCAGAAATTTCAGATAGAAAACAAAGTGTGATTCTTTTAAACCCATAATCTGTTAACCAACTTGCATCAGGACCATTATCACCAAATAAACGATATAAAATTATAATGCCTGCATTGACTTGAATGAATCCTAAAGTTGCTAATACGGCAAATACCACTCTATCAATAAATATTAAAATGCTCTTCATAAATTAGGCTTTAATAATTTAAATAATAAATTAAGATAAGAAATTAAAAATAATTTACTGAACAAAATTTTAATTTTTCTTTTTCTTTAAAATCTTCTTTTTCAATTTCTCCTCCTCTTTTAATTTTTTTGCCACCCTATTGAATGCATCCATATCAAACTCGCCATCTTTACTAGATGATTTTTTTTCATTATCATTTAATTCACCAGAAGCTTTTCTGTAAGCATCCATATCAAACTCTACTGTATTTTCATTTGATTTGTCATTATTATAACTCTTATTTCTTTTTGCAGCGCTACCTTTAACTGCAGTAACTAATTTCAACTCAGTTTTATGTGATATTTCATTAAATTCATGTTCACCAAACCGACTACCACTGCAATTTGTTTCTTTCTCACCAAAAGCAATACTAAGGGTTGCTTTTGACAATCCTTCCAAGTAAATTTTATCACTTACATCTTCATTAGAAATACTAACCCAGTCAACACTATTGTCTTTTTTGATCTTTCCGCAAAACCTACATTTTGAAGTGCGAAAGTGATATTTTACCTTTTCAGATACTGTTTGTTGCGAAAATGATTCTATCGAAAAAAATATTAAAGTGAATACGATTAACTTAGTTTTCATATATCGTTATTTTATTTAAATTTTTAATAATATGAATATAGATATTTTTAATTATTTGCTTTCACTTCCTAGCCCCTTTTTTTATACCCATGCTATCCAACAACTTCAAATAGACAGATTATCCCTATTTTTAAGTCAAATTAAACGTTTATGTCAAGATCGCTCCTATTAACCATCTGTACCCTACTGTTGTTAACCCCATCTTTACATGCCCAAAAACAAAAATTCATCATCATTAGGCATGCGGAAAAAGACACAACAGTGAAAGGTTCACAAATGATGCAAGCAGACCCTCCATTAAGCGCCAAAGGGCAAGCAAGAGCAGAATCATTAATTGAACTATTTCAGAAATATAAAATCAATACAATCTATTCAACAAATTACAATAGAACTAAATCAACTGTGCTGCCATTCGCAGATGCCAATGGGTTATCGATTAATGAATATGATCCGAAGCAGTTAAAAGCTTTTGCCGAAGCACTAAAAGCACCAGCAAATCATTCAAAAACAATTTTAATTGTGGGTCATTCAAATACAAGCCCCAAATTAGTCAACCTACTCCTTGGCAAGGAGGTATATAAGGACCTGGACGATGCTGTTTACAATCAATACTGGCTAGTAGAAACAAATGGTCGTCGCACAGAGGCTAAAGTAATTGAGTATTAAAGCATTTGCTACATAATCAAAGCTAGTCCTTATCGTAAAACCTCCAACTGGTTTTAAAATCTCTTGTAACAGCTTGTTTTGTCATTAAAGCTCTTAGCATTTCGAGTGGCATTGCATTTTCACGTAAAATAGCATTATGGTATTCCTTAAGCGTCATTTTTTTCGTGTCTACCAATTCCTTTTTTAAAGCATTAAATTGTAAACCACCCACCATATACGCCATTTGATACAATGGCCCATAATTCCCTGTAAAGGAACGACGCACTTCCCCTTCGGCATTGGCACGCTCATGTCCAACACGGTCCACTAAATAATCGATACATTGTTGTGGGGTCCATTTACCTAAATGATAATTTAAAGAAAACATGATTCTTGCACAACGATGCATTCTCCAAAACAACATCCCTACTCTTTGTTCCGGGGTTGCTGGAAATTTCATATCCCATAATAACAATTCCCAATACAAGGAGTTCCCCTCATTCCAGAAAGGGGTATTGAAATTTCGATAGGGCTTGTATCTGTCTGACATAAAACCTTGCAAATGGTGTCCAGCAATTAATTCATGGTGTACGGTTGATTTTGAAAAATTAGGGTTATTGCCTCTCATGCTCATCATTTTATCGTCATAATCCATGGTGTTGGTAGGATAAGCAATAAGTAATGTTTCGCCGCCTAAAAAGAAGGGGCTTACCAACTGGCGCTCTGGAGACATCATATACATATTCCAGGTTTCTTCTGCAATGGGCGGGATGGTTAATAAATCATGTTGTTTTAAAAAGTCAACAGACTGATTGTATAAATCAAACATAGCTTCAGGTTGTTTACCTGGAGCTACATAAGTGTTTTTTACTTTTTCTTGAGCTGCTTTCCAGTTATCTCCAAAACCCATTTCACGTGAAGCCTTTAATAGTGCTGCATCACACCAAGCAAACTCTTTATTTGCAATTTCAAATAATTCTTCCGGCGTGTAGGGAATAAATTCCAATTTTAATTGTCTGATTAACTCCTCTCTTCCAATGGGTTTGCCAACAATACCACTACCGTCATCATTTTGGGATGAAACCAATTTGCTTTTTTTTCGAATGGCAACCGCATACATGTTTAACAAACTATCCGTAACGGCGTAGGTTTTAGGGACCCACCAGGTAAATAATGGATCATACCCATTGTAAAAATTATAATAATTTTTTAAACTACTCTGTAACCCCTTAATAGCAGTAGCCGTATATTCAGCCATTGTTGACTCAATGCTATCCGCTGTCCTGAAACTAACTATTGACTTATAAATTTCTTTGTTAATTGAATTTAATTCCTTCGCAACATCTTGACCAACCACTGCAATTCCTCGACGACGCGGAATCTCTAATGTATAAATACGGTCCGAAAAGGGTATATATTTTGCAATGCGATCATACTTAGTTTGTTCCTCCTTTAATCGATAAGTTTG
This sequence comes from Bacteroidota bacterium, assembly GCA_947487525.1. Lineage (GTDB taxonomy): Bacteria > Bacteroidota > Bacteroidia > Chitinophagales > Chitinophagaceae > Sediminibacterium. Next base: position 73,264 of record CANKWR010000003.1, on the reverse strand, counting down.
ATCCTCTAAATTTCGCTTAAATAAAATATAATCGACTTTTCCATTGATATCCATAGATGTAAAATCAAGCTTTTGCAGTTGCTTTTGGTAGTCTTCAACTAAACTTAATAACCTTTGACGACGTTCAGGTGAATTGTAGCCGTAGTCTCTTTCCTCTTGCCTACTTGCCACCGAGTAAAAACGCATAATACTTCCTTTATCTGCATCATATTGTATCATAATATCGGCCATTTCACTTGTTTGTTGATACAAGCTACTCTTGCCTTGCTGTGCAGATGCGGTATACGCTAAACATAAAAGTGCAAAAACAAAATTAAGTGCAACTACTTTCATCCAACTGAATCGTTTCATAAAAAAATTATTTATAACCAACCTTTTTATTGTAAAAAAAATCTAAAAATTCATCTCAATAAGTCCCATCACCTATAATCCAAAACTACCCCTCAAAAAAGAAAAATTTGTTCGTATTTCGTCTGCATTTAATGCTCTATTGTAAACCCGCATACTATAATACGTGCCAGGACAAGCATCTGAAAAAGAAGTCCCCGCATTCGTATGTCTAGCACCAAAATAAAGCCCTGTAGTACTAAGCCCTCCAGAAGGCGCTGTAAATGTTCCTGTACTCACACTTACTCCATCCATATACAAAGTATAATTTGTTCCACTCACAACAAAATCCCAGATATGAATAGTATTAATACCAGATACATCGATGCTTGCTAGCCCAGTAGAACTACCTAAATTCAATGTACTGCTTGAAAGTAAATAAGCTATGTACCCTTTACCTGCTGTCCAAGATTCATTTCCCCAAAGAGTTGCCCAATAAGCAGTAGGATTAAATGAGGCAGCAACACTAACCGTAAATGTATTCGGTAAATTATAGTTTGTAGAAAAATAAGAACTTGTTGAAGTGGTATACCCTCCACCATTGGCAGAAGTATATGTTGGAGATCCAACTAAAGTTGCGTTATTCCCGCTACCGGATACATCCGTCCAGGTTGTGCCGGAACTTGGCGCAGAGCTTAAATTCATCACGAGTCCATTTTGGATAACTCCATATAAGCCTTTGTTAGCATCATAGTTTTTTAAAATCTCAGTCGCGTTCAATGCTTTTTTATAAAGTCTCACAGTCCCAATTTGTCCGGTAAAATATTGTGCATATTCTCCACCATTATAGGACCCTAAATATAAATTTGTTGAAGTATTTAGTATTCCGCCCGAAATGGAAATCGCTTTTGATTGTTTTAAAACTCCATTGGAATAGGTATATAATATGTTATTGGTTTTATCCCATACATAGACCAATTGCACCCAATTATTTAAAGAAAGAGTGAAATTGTCACTTGAAAATGCAGTTGTCCCATTGCTAAAATCCGCCCTTATGAAACCATCTCCTTGACGCAATGCATAAGAGATAATGGAAGAAGTTCCACCGTTTCCAAATTTTCCTAAAACTGTTTTCGAATTTACTGTAAATTGAGTAGGCCTAAACCATGCCTCTATAGTCCAACTGCCTGTTCCAGGTTCTAATAAAGCATTGTCCGGAATATTTACTTGCGCGTTTGTTCCGTTATAGGTAAAAGCCGAATTGCCATAAGTAAGATTACTCATCGTCCCATTTAATCCATTCCCAGACAAATCAAGCAAATTAGTCCCTGTGCCAGCATAACTTTCTGTCATGCTTGGGTTATAATGTAATACCAAATTATCTGAAGTAGCATTATTAGGTTTCACCAACATCCCCATACGCATGGTGATATGATTCGTCCAAGTAACAGGTATTACTTTTACAGATTTAGCAAAAACACTAGTAGGAAAAAGTAAACGGGCATCATCAGTAATGTTAGTACTAACAGGAATATCACTAACAACTCTTGTCCAAGGAGCAGCACCAGTCAAACTTGTTTCCACATGCACTTTGGTAACAAATTGATTTCCAGAATTTGCTCTTGGCTGAATCACCACTCCTTTTATATAAGCGGGTTCATCATAGTTTAAGGTAATCCATTGATTTGCGTCATTATAAAGTGCCGCCCAGCCTAATCTAGTATTATTAAGCCAGGGAGTATAATGATCCTGACTGAAAGTTGTCTCGCCGGCCCAATTAGAAGAAACATTCCAATAGGTTGGATTTGTATTCGAAGAAGGACTATGAACAGTATAATCAAATTCACTTTTTCTTAATTCATACTCTTGTAAAATATCAGCATCACTTAATGGTAATTGATACAATTTATATTGCGCAAGATTAAAAACACCGTAACCACCTCCAGAACCCATCTGCGTTGGCTCAGGGGCAGCTATAGCATAATGCTGATAGGTAGTTGGAATTTCTCTGTCATTGGTTTGCGTTCCCTGTAAAATTCCATTTAAATAGGCCTTTAATTTTACCCCATCATAAACCATCGCTAAATGATACCATTGATTTATTTTAACAGTACTTGAAGAAACTATGGATGTTCCATTCCAAATACGATAATAGATTGAACCATTTATAATTTCTATATTGGAAGCATGCCAACCACCCCCTGGCGTTTGTGAATTTAATTCACTTACTATAACACCATTTAATTGTGCAGGACAAACCCACATACTCATGGTAAAACTTTTTTGCACACTTGCATTTAAAGGTTTAAAATAAGACCTCAAATCGGGTGTTACCAAATATTGGGTTGATCCATTAAAAGAAACATACCCCAATGAATTCATGAATATCGGGCTACCAACCAATGTTGCATTCCCCGAAGCCGTGCCCGCAATATTGGTAACGGTCGTAGCGCCACGCGTAAAACTGGTTGACTTTGAAAAATCATAATTCACCACTAAATTATTCTTGGGCAAAAAAGAGGACTGAACAGGCAAGCCTATTTGTGCAAAACTAAATAAGGATAAAAAAAAGAATGAACAAAAAGTAATACACTGTTTCATAATTAATTACTCATTTCACCTGTAACAATAATACTGTTACTCCCTAAATGAAGTATACTGATCACCGAATACTGACTTGCTGATTTGGTAAAACCCCCTCTATTTAAATAAGTGCCTGAAAAACTAATTTGCCCCGCTCCCATTTGTACGACGGTACAATTAAATCCAGTAGGCAAACCTGTTGGTATTGTAACGGTAATAGCAGCAGCACTAGTGGATTGAATTACTTTACCATTGTCTGCTGCGGTAATTGAATAATTGGCAGCTATAGACGCCACATTTGCAGCAAATCCCGACAAGGAGGAAGTACTTGAATTACCCCCTGTTAATGTGCCCGTGGTTGAAATATTACCAGCCGTATAGGCAATGTCATTTCCAGTCCTGGTCCAATCCATATTCACCCGAGTCCAAGCAGGCGCAGCTGCTGTTCCTGTATTCACATAAAAACCCGCAACACCATCGGTCTGATAAACCAATAAACCATTTGCAGGACTTGGAATATTCCCCCTTTGGGTAGCAGTCATTCTTGGCAATAAAAACCCTTTGTCTGTGGAAGCAACTTCCAATTTAGCGGAAGCATTGGGTGCAGTCGTCCCTATACCAGTTTGTGCACTTGTACTTGAAATTAAAAAAAGCGTGAAAATGAGTAAAATGACGTTTTTCATAGGGGCTAGCCAAAAATAATCCATTTTTATAAAAAAAGAGTCATTTTGGGCCATTCATCCTAATTTAACGGCTAGAAATTAAAGCCAAATGAAAAAAACCCTAATTACATTAATGCTCATAATCCATTTTGGTGGTAAGATATTTGCGCAAGGTAATCATGAAATTCAAATAGTCGATAATATACCAGATTGGGCAAAAAATCTTACGACCATTAATGTGGGCAAATACGGAGATTATTTAATACAAGACAATCCTAAAGAACAAATATTAGCTTTTCATTCATGGGGAGATAGATCAATGGGGATTACGCCGCCCTTTAATCAATTTTTATTTTTAACTATAGATAACAATGATGTATTCCTTAAGTTTATAGGTATCAAAAAAAATGGGAGACATTATATTCAAACTTATACAGATGGAAAAACAAAGGTAATTCTAGACTACAATGGGAATAAAGGTGCAAATAGCGGAAATGGGAACGGCGGAATATTTTACATCTATTATAACAATAAATTAATTAAAAAATACAACTTTTGGGCAAGTATCTAATCCCAATTGAAATCAATTATTTACTTAAACTCTTTACCGGTCTTACAAATAATAAATCATGTTTTGCATTTGGGCCATTAATATTTTTATAAAAGGATTGAACGAATGCCAAATGTCCATCAATTGAAAAACCACTCCAATATCCATCTTTTTCGAAACCTCCAATTACTTCCTTTTTCTTATAAAGAACTGCCATTTCTTGTTTGGTTGGCAAACGCCAGCCTTCTCCAATTTTTTCACAAGTAATTATGGCGTCATCCCAACTCATTTTCCCAGCATCATGTCTTTTAACTATTAAGTCGCCTACCTTAATTTCATCTGCATTAACATTTCCTATATTCTTCTTATTCTGTGAATAAAGAAGATTACTTATTAATATAAATAATATTATTATCAAGCATTTCATAAAAAAACTTTTAAGGATTTTATACTATTTGCCGTGTTTTACAAGAAGATAAAAACATTTACCTTCATTTAGTATAAACTCTTCCCCTTTTGCAAAATCTATACAGTTAATAAAACCCATTCTCAATGGTCCACTTAAAGTTGCACTCCAAAACGTTCCACTACTAATTCCAATACTTTGCCTATCAAAATATATTTCTTTCAATTCTTCCACTGTCGGCAATCTCCAGTCATTCACATTTGATTTCTCTGATTTTTCTATTAAATCATACGCTTGCCCCCAATCTAATTTTGCACCTTTTGCGTACTTGATTTGATAATTACCAATATTGTATATTTTAAAATTGCTACTGCTTGTATTTATTTTACTTTGGGCATTTAAATTAGGGCCATAACAAAGCATCAATCCAATTAATATACTAAGTGTTTTTGTCATGTTTCAAATTTTGAAATTTAAAATTCTAGGAATACCCCCCTACTGCAACCTCACACAATTAAATGATCCACTGATAGTATGCACTCCACCAAGTAAATCACCAATCGTTCCATTAAAAGTACCTGTTACATATCCTGCCCCACTTACACCATCAGTAACCATTGTTTTATTACTTAAACTATTTACTTTAAAAGTAATATTAGAACCCGGTGCTATAGAAGAATAAAGATTTAAATTGTCCAAAACAAGTGAAAATGTATTGCTTGGCGAAGGTCCAATTAAATTTATACTAGGTGTCATCATAAATGTGCCAGTACCAACACTTGACAACTGAACAGCAATCATTTGTGGTGCAAACCCTGCTACGGAAATACTATTCATCACCATATCAGCCCTAGGTGAAACATCTAAAGTACCAACATAACTAGCTTGCCCATTGTTACTTGCTGTTGCCACTATTGGACCTGACCAACTGTAGTTTTTACCGTCCACCGTTAAAGTCCAACTTGGACCAGATGGCTTTACAACACCATCACTCCCCGATTTTGAACATGCCGAAAAAATGAAGGAAGCAATAAAAAGAAGGTTAAGCAATTTGAATTTCATGTGAAAGTAATTTTTAAGATAATCAACCATCAAGAGGGAATATCTTTATGAAATTACATTTTTTTTATATATTAATGCAGATTTGCCACAATAAAATTTAAAAATAAGTCGAATGCAACTTTCGATTTAAATTCAAAATGAACCGATTGCCCTGTCCATCCAATTTGCTCTTTGTACCATCCATTGCTTTAAATAATGAAGTTCACCTTTATAGGACTTTTGGGGTGGAGCAGCCCACTGTACCTGCTTGCCAATTATGGGCCACTTTTTAAAGTTGTTAGCTAATGCTGGTTGAATTGGATCCGCAAAACGATCAACCATCCTTTGCATATTTTGTGCTGAAAAAAGAGATTGTCTTAATTGAACCCACCTTTTACTTATAGCAGTCTTAAAACTTTTATTCCTATACAAATTACTCCACCATTTAGGTGCAGCGGTATAATATGGACTTTGGGTTTCACTAATAGCATATCGCCAACCTTGAGTGGACAAGCCTTTGTACAATGTACTATTGCCAAAAGCTAAATCATAATCCCAAATAGGCCCCATAGCTATTCGTTGATCCTTTAACAAAGTAAAGTAACAACTACTGCGATAAGCGTCTGGACTATTAGCAAATTCTGAAAATAAGAAGTAATCCACAAAGGAATCCATATCCGCATAGTTGGACAAATCTTTTGTGGTATCCAATAACGCTTTTTCAAAATTATGCACCCTTTGAATGGCAGCATTAAATTCAAACCCATTGGCAACATCATGTTCTAAAATAGCAATATCCGGATTTATGACCGAGGAGAATTTTTGTTTTTTCTTCCCGGTGGTTTTATCAATTTTTAAAATACATTTTGCTTCCTTCAATCCTGGTTTATCTAAATCAATTTTCTCTCTTAATTCATATAAACCCATGTATTCATTGTTAATATACAATTCCGTAAAAACACTCGAAGTACTATAATGCCCCATGGCACCAAAAAAAAATTGTGCCAAAGTATTTCGAATGCAGGACCTGTCGGCATAAGGGGCATACAAGACCCAATCACCAATTAAAATTAGCCCCTGCCATTGAATCGCTTTTTCATTCTTAAACCGAATCGTGTAAGATTTTTTGGGATATAATTTTGAACTAGAACCCCTATACTCGATACCCCCTTTTATTGTTTGTTGCTGAATGCGATCCCTTAACTCAATTGAACAATCCACTTTTTTCTCGTCTTGGATTACCCCCCCGCTAACAAAAAGCTTGATACTGGGGAAATCGGCTGATTTTTGTTGATTACAGCTAAGCACTACTAATGAAATAAGGATGATGCAAATTAGTGGTAAAAAAGATGTAAATCTGAACATAAATATCAACTTGAATCAAGTATTCCTTTTGAAGAAATGTGTATTAAAAATTAAATTTAGATTAAATTATATATAAATTACAGAAATTTGTAAATTGCTAGTAAATAATTCCAACATGCAACTATTTACAAAATATTTCAGCTACCTACTTTTAAGTGTATTGTTATTATCAACAACCGGCTGTTTTGGCGATATCAAAAAACAAATTGAAGAGGAGGAAGCCTTTAAACTTGAAACATTTAGATGGGAATCCATTCCCCAAAATATCCAAGACCAGGTATCTGGAGCAGGCTGTACCTATTATTCAAATGTAAATACAGAAGATATCATTATGACCAATGGCCTTGTGAAAATTAATGGAATTTTTGAGATACTCAATTATAAGTCAAGCAATGAAAACTACACAAGAGATATTTACGAAAATGAAAGGTGGATAATTTATGGTGATGTGATTGAAAACACGGATGGATCGCTTACTGGGACAATGAAATTAAGATCAAAATCTAAAGACGGATCTACAACGGTGAATATTAAAAAAATGTGTGGCTCCTAAAAATAACCCCCGGATTTAATCATCAATAAAAAACCTCCATCATCAATTGATCATGGAGGTTTTTAGTATTTGAAAGGTTTATACTATTCTACAATCCAGTCAGTATAAGCCCCTGTAGTAGTTCCAAGCTTATTTGCTTCATCATTAATCGCTTTTAATTTTGCATTGGCAGCTTTTCCAGCATCATTTAGCTTTCCTTCTTGATCATAAAACTTATTTCTTTGAGCCTCTGACTTAAAAATCATGATAAGTCCTATTTTGTTTTCATTTTCTCCTCTAGCATGCTTCATATAATGAATTTCACAGCCATACACTTTAGCAGCAGCTGGAGCCCATTTGTTTTTTTGAAAATCAAGAAATTCTTGAAGTGTAGTGGACCCATTTAAATTTACAGTAAAATGATGCACCCCTACTAAACTTCCCTTTGGCAAGGTCTGGCTAAATGCATTGAATGTCAAAAAAGCCGCAACAGTGAATAAAAAGATCCTTTTCATTTGATGTGTTTTGATGAAATAGTAAATTAAGAATAAATTCTATATTTCCCAATAATTTATCATTTTAGTTGGTCCTATACCTTTGAATTATTTTATCATTTTTAATAATTATGTTTTCGGTAGAACAACGATAACCATATTCTCCGCCACCATTCCCACATGTTGTATTTTCAAATTTTAAAGTATATTGACTATTTAATAAATCAAATAATAAATAATAATCATAGGAAGCAGCTCTACCACAACAATCATTATGCATATTCATTTTAAACTTAGTTGGTGAAATGAACTGAATTTTCCAACTTAAATAATCTTCTTCAATTTCATATTCCTTTCCAAACGATACCTGAGTAAAGTTTTTTGTTTCATTTATAATACCCTGCCATATTGAATTGAATTCATCATCTTCTAATATATTATTCGTAATTACAGGTTTTCGAATTTCTGCATCTCTGAAAAGCACGTTAATCGCATTAATTTTTCCAATACAAAACCTCAGTTTACCAATATCAATATTTTGTTGTGCATAAAGTTTCGAATATTGTACGTTGAGTATGATAAGTAAAAGAAATAACGTTCGCATTTTATGTATTTTATATAAATATAATAAAATTTTAATATTAATAACATCATTACTTAAAATCTATTTAACATTTTATAAATATATAATACCCTAATTTTAACCAAATCAGCAAACAATACATTGAAAAACATACTCATCATTAGCCTTTTACTATTAAGTTCCTTTGGCAATGCGCAATCCATAAAGGACCTACTTAATAAAGCAAGTAAATTAGTCACGGATACCTCTAAAAAACAATCCTTTAGTTTAAGCCAGGAGGATATAGCCAAAGGACTTAAAGAAGCCCTTACGATAGGCGCAGAAAAAGGCTGTACTAAACTTTCCCAAACCGATGCGTTTTTTAAGAATGCAGCCTTAAAAATTGTCATGCCACCGGAAGCCCAAAAAGTAGAAAATACTTTACGAAGCATTGGACTTAATCAATTGGCTGATGACTTTATTTTAAGTATGAATCGGGCTGCTGAAGATGCTTGCAAAACCGCCTCCCCCATTTTTGTAAAAGCCATTAAAGAAATGTCAATTACCGACGGGATCACTATTCTAAAAGGCCAAGATAGTGCAGCTACGGTTTACTTAAGAAGCAAAACCCAGGACAGCTTAAACGCAAAGTTCAAGCCCATCATTAAAAATTCATTGGATAAGGTGGATGCCACTAAATATTGGGAGAAAATCGTAACTACTTATAACGCGATTCCATTTGTGAATAAAAAAGTGAACCCTGACTTAGTAGCTTATGTTACCGAAAAATCAATGAAAGGCATTTACAGTGAAATAGCAGCTCAAGAAAAAGACATTCGCGCCAATCCGATTGCTAGAACCACCGATTTACTGAAACGCGTATTTAACAAGAAATAAAAATCATACCAAAAAAAGAGCCACCTAAAAGGTGGCTCTTTCAATTTTATATGTTCAAGCTGTTTTCTAGGCAATGATCAATTTGGTTACATAGCTTACAGATATGATCAATAACACTATTACCGAACTATAATCTATTAATTTCCTAGTTACCAATTGCTTTGAAAATAGATGTATCATAAATAAGCCTATCAGTATACAAACTGGAATTAAAGGTGGATACTGAAAGAAACTGTTTTTAAATTCTCCATTTATAAAAAAAATCAATGATCGCTGAAAACCACAAATAGGGCAATCAATATTGAACAAGGATTTTGATGCACAAGGCAACATTTTAAATTGAATGGACAAAAGGTTATTAGGAATCAACACTTGTATTACATTAGTAATAAATTACATATTACCTAAAACCGCCAATACAGTTCCTCCAATTACAATATAATAAAGGATGTATAATCCTCCTAAAATTGTACCAATAATTGACATAATGTAACCAGCATTTAAAGAACCGTAACCATCATAGATATCTGGATTTGTTGCATATAGTTTCTTTGCTTTAGAACCCATAGAAAGTCCAATAATTCCTAGGATTAGACCTATAAATACACAACAGAATACGATTGAGCAGATTCCCAATACTAATACAGCGGTTGCATTTGGCAATGTTTGTTTTTGTTCCATTTTTGTTAGTTTTTATTGTTAATTAGATATCTAAAATAGTAAAAAACTGTTAACAAATCCTTAATGCAAAAAAATACTAATCAAAAAAATGAAAAGGAGCAAAATAATAATCATAAGATATTATATATAAATTATTTATAGATATAAATATATTTAATATAAAAAATATAACTTTACAATTTATTTGTAACCAAGGCATTATACAATACTTCCAGGGGATGAACTGCCTTTGCCCCTGTGCCGTCCTTGATTTGATGTCGACAACTTGTACCGGGCGCCGCAATGATGGATTGGTGCATATTCTCCCTCACTTTAGGGAATAAAACCAACTCGCCAATATTCATAGAAACCTCATAATGCTCTTTTTCGTAGCCAAAGGAACCTGCCATTCCACAGCAACCCGAAGCGATGGTTTCTACCTTGAAATTGGCAGGAAAGGACAATATGCTTACGGAGTCCGCCAAAGACCCTACTGCTTTTTGTTGGCAATGCCCATGGAGCAATATTGTTTTGGACTCTTGTGTAAACTGCGCTTTGGTGATATTGCCCAAAGTCATTTCTTTGGCAATGAATTCATCAATGAAAAAACTATTTTTAGCCAATAAATTGGCTGCCGCCATATTTTCATCGGTTGCTAAATCGGGATACTCATCCCGGAATGTCAATATCGCAGATGGTTCAAAACCTATGATCGGAGACGCCTCAGAAATGAGTTTACCCAATAACTGTATATTGGTATTGGCAATTTCTTTGGCTTTTCTTACCAGTCCTTTGGACAGCCAAGTTCTCCCACTTTCAATATGCTTTGGAATAATTACTTCATACCCAAGGGTCGTTAATAATTGTACCCCTTTTATCCCAATTTCCGCATCGTTGTAATTGGTAAACTCGTCACAGAATAAATACAATTTTTTTATTGGATTGAATGGCGCTGTATAATTTTTACGATACCAGGCATGAAGGGTTTGTTTGGACAAAGCAGGCATGGATCTTTTCACTGCAAAACCTGAAATCATTTTGATGAATGTTCCTGTTATTGCGTTACGCATTATAAAATTATAAACGGAAGGCATCAATGAACCAAGTTTTGCAGTTGCCGTAAAATTGGCGATTAACTTGGCCCTAAACGGCACGCCATTGGCATCATAATAATGTTGCAAAAATTCAGCCTTTAATTTGGCCATATCCACATTGGAAGGACATTCACTTTTGCAAGCCTTGCAGCTTAAACACAAACTCATTACGTCATAAATTTCCTTATGATCAAACCTGTTTTGTTGATCAGAATGCGTTAAAAACTCCCTTAAAATATTGGCACGCGCCCTAGTGGTATCTTGTTCGTTTCTTGTTGCCATATAAGAAGGACACATGGTCCCTCCTGACAAATGTGTTTTACGGCAATCCCCCGATCCATTACATTGTTCAGCGTGTTGTAAAATATCTTGTTTGTGAAAACGAAAAATGGTTTTGAACTCAGGTGTAAACTGTCCTGGCTCATAACGCAACATACTATTCATGGAAGGGGTATCCACAATTTTATTGGGATTGAATATATGATTGGGATCCCAAATGGTTTTAACCTGCTTAAGTAAAGCATAATTCTTCTCTCCTACCATTTGTTTGATAAACTCTCCTCTTAATCTTCCATCTCCATGCTCTCCACTCAAAGATCCATTGTATTTTTTAACCAGTGTTGCTACTTCTTCGGCAATGGTCCTAAACAACTGATTCCCTTCTTTCGTCTTTAAATTAATGATGGGCCTTAAATGAATTTCTCCTGAACCAGCATGGGCATAATGCACTGAATACAAACCATGCTTTTTTAATATCTCATTAAAATCTCGAATATAACTTGGTAAATCATTTACATCCACCGCCGTATCCTCTATCACAGGCACTGCTTTTTCGTCGCCAGGCAAATTACTCAGCAAACCTAAACCCGCCTTTCGCAGGGTCCATATTTTTTTAGTATCCTCCCCAAATAAAACAGGAAAATGATAGCCTAAGCCAGCAGCACGCATATCCGCTTCCACTGCATTGGTCAATGCCAAAATCTCCTCCCTGGTTTCTCTTACAAATTCAATAACCAATATCGCACCCGGATCCCCTTGTACAAAAAATCGATTCTTACTTTGTGCTGTATTTTCCTTGGTACATTCTAAAATATAATGATCAATTAATTCACTTGCACTTGGCTTGTACTTTAAACCAATTAAATTCGCATGCAAACTTTCATCAATCGTATTAAAATGTACACAAAGCAATCCTGTTTCCTTAGCAGGGGCAGGAACCAGATTTAATTTAATTTCTGTTATAAAAGCAAGGGTCCCTTCAGAACCTGCAATTAAACTACAAAAATTAAAAGGTTCCCCACCTGCGGTAAATGGATCGGCTTCAATTAATAAATCAATTGCATACCCGGTATTTCTTCGTTCAACTGACTTTTTGGGGAATTCTTTCCTAATTTCTAGTTGATTGTCATAGTTGCCAAGGATGTTTCGAACCGATTTATAAATATTTCCTTCTAATGTGGGGAGTGCACATTTGGCATGAAAGTCATCGGTTGACAAACTTTTAAATACCACTTCTGACCCATCACTTAAAAAAGCAGTTACTTCTAATAAATGCTCTCTTGTGCTTCGATACACAACGGAATTTGATCCACAGGAATTATTGCCGACCATCCCGCCAATCATAGCCCTGTTTGCCGTAGATGTTTCAGGTCCAAAAAATAAACCATGTTGCTTTAAAAATAAATTTAACTCATCCCTAATAACGCCTGGCTGCACACGCACCCATTGCTCCTCCTTATTGAAATCTACAATTTTATTAAAATGCTTTGAAACATCTACAACAATACCACTACCTACTACTTGCCCAGCCAAAGAAGTACCTGCTGTTCTTGGAATTAAAGAGGTATTGTGTTTTGCTGCAAAATCAATTAATACCGCGATATCATTTTTTGTTTTGGGTATCGCTACCGCCAATGGAAGCTCTCTGTAACTAGATGCATCGGTAGCATACAATGTGCGCATCATTTTATCGTAAAACAACGCTCCTTCAAGTATTTTTGATAGTTGTTTTAGATGCTGTTTCATGATGAATTATTCGAGTGGCAAAATTACCTAAAATAGACGTATAAATTGAGATTTTAGGAAGTCAAAGTTTAAAATTATAGTACCTTTACCAAAAGGAACAAAATTGAAAAAAATCGCCAAAATTAGCTATGTATTCATATTGCTAACAATCACCCTAAATGTATTTGCTCAAAACGATAAAAGAAAAGGAGAATTTTACTTTTCTTGGGGGTACAACAAAGCATGGTATACCAATTCTGACGTAAGTATTAGTCAGCAAAACTTAGGAAACAACTTTGTATTTAAAAACACAAAATTGGTGGACAATCCGGGATGGGATCAGGCGTTATTGACAATGGAGTTAAGTATCCCTCAATATAATTATCGTATTGGCTATTTTTTCGATGAGGATTTAGCTTTTGAAATCAACTTTGATCATACTAAAGCATTATTTAAAGACAATCAAACCGTGCGTATTCTGGGCACTTATGGTGGCCGCCCCATTGACTCTAGTTTTGTTTTTTCAAAAACGGGTACTGGCAAGTCAAGAAACTATTATTATTTAAACAATGGCGCCAACTTTTTATTATTCAATATTGTAAAGAGAAATAGATTTACAAAAATTTCAAATAAATACTTTGCGATCGATGGTTTAGCAAAAATTGGAGTTGGCCCTGTTATTCCACATGTTGAGAATTCCTTGTTTGGAGATAAAAATGATGCCAAATTTCAACTTGGCGGCTGGAATACAGGTGTTGAATATGCCCTAAGAAGTACCTATAAAAAAGGATTGTACCTTGAATTTGCAGGCAAATTGGATTATGCTTATTACTATGGCCTTGATGTGTATGAAGGTAAAGCAAGCCAAAGCTTTGGAACATTAGAATTCATTTTGAATTTGGGTTATACCATTCAGACAGGCTCAAAAAATAAATTACTTAGCCGCTAACTTAAAAGAAGCAGATTTTGTATTGGTAATCGTTGACTTGGAAGTGACCACAATCGTGGCTGTGCATAATACACCTGGCGTTAATCCAGCAATGTTTACGTTATTATCCACAGTTACACTAGAATTTGAATTTGAAAATACCGAAGAATTATCTGCATCCTTGGTCACTTGAACATTTATAGTTACCCCTGCTGCCGGAAGAGCAGATGTCACTTTAACAACAATTGGTTGTGAAGTACCCACGACCCCTAAAATACTTCCTGCTCCAGGATCCTTATCAACCGTAAAAGTAATATTTGCTTCGGTTGGAGTTGGAGGCGTTGGTGGATTTGGTGCTGGGGTTCCACCTCCTTTGCTACAAGAAGAAAGTATAAAAGGAAGGGCTACTAATAAAAGCTTAATTGTTTTCATATTGATATTAAAGATAGTAATTCCTACAAATAAACAAATCAAACTATGGAAAAACTTTCTAAAAGTGACACTATTTAAAATAGCCTGATTTTCAATGTTTTACATTCACCACGATGGATAACTAGTCCAAGACCCCTGTTTTTCCTAAAAATTCAATCAAATCAGAAGCAACCATCCTAGTTTTGGTATATTCTTGAGCACATAATAGATATCTAAATATGCTATTTATATAAAGCCCACTTACCTACCAACGGATGGAATCACAGGTAAACTTTCATTGCCAAATTCATTCACACTTTGCACTCCAAAAAAGTAATTGTCTTTACTATAAGGCAATTTTATGTCCAGTTGTTCAGTATATATTTTCTTTTGCCAAACCGGACTGGTTGTTTCTCTAATTAAAATATAATACCCTTTTGCACGTCCTGTTTTTGGCGACTTCCAAGACAAGTAAGTTGAATTACTTAATTTACTTGCATCAATTTTTACGAGTTCTGGTATCGAAGGCGCTTTTGCTAAATTGGCAAGGTTTGCCAAATTTACTCCACTATTTTTTCTCAAATATTCAAAGTCGATATGCTCAGGTAAATCTCCATAAGCAATTCCATTTTCAGTTCTAACATCCTGGTGTTGACGCGTATAGTTTTCGTTCATTTCTGTAAATCTTACTGCCGCATAGCCATTTTCTACAAATGGAGTATGATCACCTCCTCTCAAAAAACGGTCATTGCGGTAAATCATTACAATTTGCATATTATCAATATAGCGTTCTGCAACTTCCTTAATATACCTTGCCAATTGTCTTGAACGTCCGTCATTTTCAAGACCTAATTGCCTTAACTGCATAGCTGCTTTACCGGTATCCGAAACAGATAGTCCCTCACTAAACACACGCAACTTGGTATTGTCAATAATATTGGTTTCGTTACTGTTGTTACTGCCCATAATGTCGTTGTTTAAAACAGCTTCAATTGCCCAATTTTCTTTTTTCGCTTTTTTGGCCATAAAGTAGGCCCCTATCAAACCTTGCTCTTCCCCTGCTACTGTTACAAAAATGATTGTTGCGGGAAATTGATGTTTACTCATTACCCTTGCACATTCCATCACTGCAACCGTTCCACTTCCATCATCATTTGCACCCGGTGCATCTCCAACACTATCCATCACTTTTGTTCTCATATTATCCATGTGTCCACTTATGATAAAAATGCGTTTATCATTTGTATCTGTCCCTTTTAAAGTAGCAACAACATTGCCTAAATTAATGGGTCTATCTACTCTTTTACCATCAGGCATATACCTTACTGTATCAATGAATGCAGAGAGTCTTCCGTTCGAATTTTTAGCATATTCCTTGAACTTGCTTAGGATCCAATTTCTTGCAGCGCCAATACCTCTGGTGGCACTTAATTGTGTACTTAATGTATTCCTTGTTCCAAAAGAAACCAATTTATACATATTCACTTTTAAAGAGTCCGCACTCACTTCCTTTAACATGGATTCAATTTCAGGATCTCGCTTCACAATCACTTGCGCAAATGTTGTATCCACCAAACCAAAAAGCAAAATTGCTAATAAAATATTTTTCATAAATATTAAAGAATTAATTGTTCTAAATATACAACTAAATGTTATGGTGTTTTTGAAATCTACATAAAAAGGCCCCATAAAAATGGGGCCCGGTTATTGATTGCTTGCTTAATAAACCAATATGCCAAAAGGCTCAACTATTTTATTAAATGATTTAAAATGTATAAACTGCTGCAGCCAAAAAATTACCCGTTGAATGAGCAATTAATAAAACTTAGCTAAACAGAAAACGTATTTTGAAAGCATTATTTTTTTTATTACGTGGAATAACAATATATATTAGTATTATTTATATATCTATATTGCAATGCTAAAATACAAATTTTTGATTGAAATAAGCTCTTTTGAATTATATATAATTATTTTATATTTGATTACGTGGGAAATTAGTGTATTAATGGCCTTTAGCCTAGTCATTAAAAAGATAAAATTCATTCCGATTGTACGGTTTTTGCTTAACCTATTCAAAATCAATACCTAACTATATATTCGGTACCTTCAAGGTGCGCCCTAATTTTTGAAACTTTTAATACTCATATGCAAGAACCCCCTATTTAAATTAATACGGATATCAGGTTTGAGGCATTGTTTAATTCAGCTTCATTAGGCATTATTTTGGTTGATAAAAATGGCATTATTGTGTTATCCAATCACTTTGCCAATAATTTATTTGGATATACATCAGCACCCGTCACAGGTGAAGTACTCGAAAAATTAATCCCCCAAAGATACCACCAACATCATGTAGGTTACCGTGAAGGATATGCACATGATCCAAAAGCAAGAGGAATGGGATTGGGGATGACATTGTCTGCATTAAAAAAAGACGGTACTGAATTCCCTGTCGAAGTGAGTCTCGGCCATTTCAAAACAGATGAAGAACAATTTGTGATTGCCTATATTGCTGATATTACAATGCGAAAACAAAATGAAGAAAAAATTCTTAAGCAACAGGCCGATTTAGCAACTACCAATGAGGAAATAAAAAAATTAAACTCAAATTTAGAAGAACAAGTAGAAAATAGAACCACTGAACTAAAAAATTTACTTAATGAATTAGAGGCCTCCAAAGAAGTACTCACTGTTTTACTAAAAAAAAGAGAAGGAAGTAAATGACCTTAAATCACGATTTGTTTCAATGGCTTCTCATGAATTTAGAACTCCTTTAAGCACTATCCTCTCCTCTATCTCCTTATTGTCGAAATACAGTACTACCGAAGATCAACCAAAAAGGGATAAGCATATTGACAGAATAAAATCTTCTGTAAAATCCCTTACCGATATCTTAAATGAATTTTTATCCCTCGGTAGAATTGAAGAAGGAAAAGTAGAAGTGAATCCTGACTCATTTGACCTAATCCAATTCATAAGTAATATTATATACGAAATGAATGTATTGTTAAAACCTGGACAACATATACAATATACCCATGTCGGATCACCCATTACATACTCTGATAGTAATTTACTTAAACATGTAGTGATTAACCTTTTATCCAATGCAATTAAATTTTCTCCTGAAAATTCAACAATTACCATTGAAAGTGAAATTAAAAACGACAATACACAACTTAAATTTTCAGATAAAGGCATTGGCATCCCTACCATTGATCAGGTACATTTATTTGAACGATTTTTCAGAGCAACCAATGTTGCGAATATTCAGGGAACCGGATTGGGATTACATATCGTTGGCAGATATATTGACTTATTAAATGGTACGATTCAATATACAAGTGAATTGGAAAACGGAAGCACATTTACAATCAACTACCCTAGCAAAATAAAAACACGCTTCGAATAAAATACGAATGTTATGAAAAAAATACTACTAATTGAAGACAATGAAGCATTAAGAGATAATACAGCTGAAATATTAGCTTTAGCCAACTACGAAATTGTCACAGCTGAAAATGGGAAAATTGGTGTTGAAATAGCCATTGCCAATCCTCCTGATTTAATTATATGCGACATTATGATGCCCGTACTGGACGGTTATGGTGTGTTTCAAATTTTCAATAAAAACCCTAGTTTGCAACATATCCCCTTTATTTTTTTAAGTGCCAAAAGCGAAAGAACTGATCTTAGAAAAGGGATGGAAATGGGTGCGGATGATTATATCACAAAACCTTTTTCCGAATCAGAACTACTTAATGCAATTAGAATAAGATTTGAGAAAGTGAAGATGCAACAAAATCACGGTGGAAAAGCGATTGAAACCTGGAATCAAATTATCTCGGACCTTGGCAATAAAGATGCTATGCACAAGACCTTGGAAAATCACGATGTAATTGAATACAAGAAAAAACAAACCATTTATTCGGAAGGACAACATCCCAATAAACTTTATTATATACAAGCCGGGAAAGTAAAAATATTTAAAACCAGCGATGGTGGAAAAGAACTAATCACCAGTTTGTTGTCGGCAGGTGATTTTTTTGGACATATCCCACTTATTGAAAATAAAAATTACGAAGAGTTTGCTGAAACCCTAGAAGAATCTTCGATTCGAGTAATTCCAAGAAAAGAATTTGAACTATTATTAACAACCAACCAGGAAATAGCGTTAAAAGTAATTAAGCTTTTAGCCAATAATATTGCAGAGAAAGAACAACAATTGGTTGCACTTGCTTACCATAGCCTTAGAAAAAGAGTGGCCGATGCATTGCTAACATTAAAAAAGAAATATGCCAAGGAAGATGAGTTGCATTTTTCAATGTCTATTTCCAGAGATGATTTAGCTAATATTGCAGGTACCGCAACCGAAAGCTTAATTCGAACACTTAGCGACTTTAAAGCAGAAAAACTAATTGAAATTAAAGAGGGTAAAATCACCATTCTAGATGCATCGAAACTATTAAACTTGTTTAATTAAGCGCATCATCGAACTGCTCATTGACCATTTTTTTCCAACCAAAAAATTTCGATTCAATATACCCTACTTGTTGTTTGTATTTTCTATAGCTTGTTGCCATAGTTGCATCAATTATATCCTGAACCGGTTTATTATTTTTAACTTGATTTGAATATTGAATCAGGTCTCTTTTTAAAAGTTGTACCGCTGTTTCCCTTTTTAAAATTTCCTGTTGTAATTCCTCCGCCCAATCAAGCAAATTATACTTAACCAAATGATCTAATAAACTACTTAACTTAAGCTTAATATAGGATTGTTGCTCTTGAATAAAATCCAAGGTTCGAATCATCGAATCAATTTCCTGTAATATTATTTCCTTATTCATAATAGTTTAGTTAGGACATCAAACCTCCTCATTGCCAATTGCGACCACTAGACTTGAATAAGGGATTCAAAAATCGGCGCTCTTGGGCAAAAACAAAATGAGGATAATCAGTATAAAAACTGATTATCCTCAGATATCGCGCTGTTTTTACCTTGCTTAAGGCAACATTTCCGTTAATTGAGGATCCAAAGTATTCTGCACTTCATAATATCCTTGCTTATACCATTGCATTCTAGCAATTAAGGCAAGCATTTGATGCTGAATTTGCACTTTGCTTTTTTCCAATAACTTCAATTGGTTTTTTTGCGCTGGATTGGCAAACTTGACCAAGGGACTCCACAAGTCCACTTTTTGATACCCATTTAATAACTCCTTTGTATTCTTGAACTTTTTAATATTTTGTTGCTCGGCTAAATACCAATGCAAAACAAAATCATTCAGCAAACTTTGTTCCCAAATATTGCGATAGGCAGCATCCAACATAATCGAATTGGGTTTGATCCACTTATCCGGATAAATACCTCCCCCACCATACACTAAATGTCCCTTGGGCGTTCTA
The DNA here is from genome assembly GCA_947487525.1 of Bacteroidota bacterium. Classification (GTDB taxonomy): domain Bacteria; phylum Bacteroidota; class Bacteroidia; order Chitinophagales; family Chitinophagaceae; genus Sediminibacterium. The sequence goes on along the minus strand of CANKWR010000003.1, from coordinate 53,339 downwards.
TATGCTTTTCCTTTAGCAGCGGTATCTTGCTTGCCCATTGCATCGGCTTGAATTCGATTCATAAAATCATGCTCATACGCTATTTTGCCCTGCTCATAAGGTCTTTGTATGTTTCTGCCTAAAGGGGTGAAATACTTGGCGGTCGTAATTCTTACCGCACCCCCATTAGATAATCTGAATTGCTGTTGCACCAAGCCCTTACCATAGGACATTCTTCCAATAATAGTAGCCCTATCCCAATCCTGCAAAGCGCCTGCCAATACCTCACTAGCGGATGCCGAGGACTCATCCATCCAAATGGTGATAGCCCCTTGTTCAAACAAGCCTTCTCTTTTGCTATTGTATACTGTTTTGGGAGAATGCGCTCCCTCGGTATACACCAATAATTTATTTCCAGGAATGAGTTCGTCCGCAATGGCAACCGCTTCTGAAAGCAAACCACCGCTATTGCCCCTTAAGTCAATCACCAATGATTTAACACTGTCCTTGATGAGTGGCTCCAAAGCTTGCATAAATGTTTCATAAGTTCTGTCTGCAAATTTATTAATTCGTATATAGCCCACGCCTGGTTGTATTTGATAAGAAGCGTCCACAGATGAAACAGCCACATTGCCCCTCGTAATCACCAACTCCCTGGTAGTTTTACCCGATAAAATTTGGAGTTTTACCTTAGTATTATCCGGACCCTTGATTTTTGCTCTAATTTGATCGGCCTCCCATTTTTTACCTGATATTTGAATTGAATCATCCGCCTTTAATAAAATGTCCCCAAGTTTTAATCCCGCTTTTTCAGCAGGTCCTCCTTTCATCACATAGGAAACAAATATACTATCCCGGTATTGCTGAAACTCAATGCCTATGCCTTTAAAATTGGACATTAATTGCTCATTTACATCCGTCAACTCCGAAGGCGCTATATATACTGAGTGAGGATCTAATTGTGCTAAATAATAATTGGCCAATTGCATATTTAAACTATCCTCATTTGTTTGTTCAACATACTTTGTTTTCACCAAATCCAATATTTCTTGTATTGGACTCGCCCCATTCATTTTTAAACTTTGTAGGGAAAAATTTCCCTTAAAAAAAAGTCCAATGCCTAGCCCAATAATTAATACAATCGCATAAGAGAAGGGCGTAAACCAATTTGATTTGTTATTTTCTTGCATGTTTATATTCTATCGGCTAAAATTACACTAAAAAGGTTATTTTCACACACAAGAATTTACCCATGCGAAACAATTATATCATCGCCGATAGTGGCGCTACCAAATGCCAATGGACTGTTGTTGTAGGAAAGCAAAAAAAAACAATTACCACTATTGGGATTAGCCCCTATTTTTTGACAACGACCCAGATAATTGAAACAATTCAAAAGGGTTTCCAGAAAAAGATTGACCCCAAAATCATTGATGCAGTCTACTTTTATGGGACAGGGTTAAGTAACCCCTTAAATGTGGCATCCATAAAAAAAGCATTGAAAACTGTTTTTTCAAAAGCCAAATTAGATATTCAAACCGATTTAGTAGCCGTTGCACGTGCGACTTGTCAACACCATAAAGGCGTTGCCTGTATTTTAGGTACTGGCTCCAATACAGGATATTATAATGGAAAGAAAATTATTAAAAGTAGTCCAGGCCTTGGCTATGTTTTGGGAGATGAAGGAAGCGGTGCCTATTTAGGGAAAAAAGTATTGCAATATTATTTATACCAAACCTTTGATGAGGAATTATTGCATTCATTTGAAAGCAAATATCAAATAAGTAAGGACCAAATTTTAGATGCCATTTATAAGCAACCGCTCCCCAATAGGTACATGGCTTCCTTCGCACAATTTTTATCTGAGCACCGTGGCCATTACATGATTGAAAATATAATTGAAGACGGCATCAACGATTTCTTTTTTGCCCATTTAAATAAATTAAATGAATCCTGGTTGCACCCTATTCATTTTGCAGGTTCCGTGGCTTTTGTATTCAGGGATGTGATTAAACAATTGGCAACCGCTTACGAACTTGAAATCGGGAAAATAATTAAATCCACCATGGAGGGCTTACTCGTTTACCATCAGCAAGAAAAGTAATTGGGCATGCACGAAATTGAACCTTATTATCATTGGCGTCATTTATATATGGCGGAAGAAGACGCAAAATCGCCCTTTTTTGGTCAAACCTATAGCGAGTTTGAATTCTCCCAAGCGGTATACAATTACTACATTCATCCTCAATGGGATGAAATAGGGAGTAAAACATTGTACCTGAAAATTATTTACGCTGACTATGAAATGGGTTTTGCCATTATTGAAATGATTGGAGAGTGGAATGATGCCATTGAAAATGACATCATGACCCTAAAGCGAGAAATTTTAGAAAAACTAATGGATGAAGGCATTTATAAGTTTATCCTCATAGGAGAAAATGTATTTAATTTTCACAATGGGGATAGAGACTATTATGAAGAGTTGTATGAAGAATTAGCGGACGAAAATGGATGGGCAGTGATGGTGAACATGCACCAAGCAGCGCAACATGATTTTTTACAAAAAAAATTGAACCGGTATATTGAATTGATGGAATTTGAAAAATGGAGAACCTACAAACCGGAGGATTTCTTTTTATTGATTGACAAAAAATTAGGCGACCGATTGCCTTTTAACTAATACACTAGATCCTCATAGGCCCCTTGCAACTCCCTATAGGAATGATCGTCCTTCGCCAATTTTGCGGCAGCCATCCCCTTTTCATACCATTCAATCGCTTCTGCGCGCAATGCTAGTTTTTCCAAGGTTTTTGCTAAATGGTAATAAGAACCAATATAATCAGGAGATTGTGTTAAAATTTCAATGAATAAATCCTTGGCTTGCTGATCCTCCCCCATTTTAATGTATTCCAATGCCAATGCATGTCTTAAGAAGTTATCCTGGGGCTGTTGGGCTAAAAATTCCAATATTTTTTCTATTCTATTCATCCTATCTAAAAATCAATGTTTTGGGTCAAAAAACTATCCTATATTTGCATTAGTTGCATAAACAACTATTTATTAAAAAACAAAATTGGCTATTATGAAGATCTTAGTTTGTATCAGTAAAACACCTGACACTACCACTAAAATTGCTTTTACCGAAGGTAATACAAAGTTAGATGAAAACGGAGTGCAATGGATCATTAATCCTTATGATGAATGGTACTCATTAGTAAAGGCAATTGAATTAAAAGAAAAAGATGCATCGGTAACGATTCATTTAATTACCGTAGGTGGTGCAGACACGGAACCCATCATTAGAAAAGCGCTTGCATTGGGTGGTGATGAAGCAATTCGCGTGAATAATAATAGCAATGATTCATTCATTGTGGCGCAGGAAATTGCAGCCATTGCTAAAGAAGGATCGTATGATTTAATATTAACAGGAAAAGAAACCATTGACTATAACAGTGCGAGTATCGGTTCAATGCTTTGTGCCCTACTTGATCAAAATTTCATCTCTGCTGCAGTAAAATTAGACCTTAACGGAAATACACTTCAAGTAGTGAGAGAAATTGATGGTGGTGAAGAAACAGGTGAATTAAATTTTCCAGCCATTATCAGTTGTCAAAAAGGAATGGCAGAACAAAGAATTCCGAATATGAGGGGGATTATGGCTGCAAGAACCAAACCGTTAAAAGTGGTTGAAGCATCGGTAACCAACGCAACTACCCATATTAAAAACTTTGAACTTCCACCAGCTAAATCAGGTGTGAAATTAATTGATCCTGACAATATGGATGAGTTGGTTCGACTTTTAAAAGAAGAAGCAAAAGTGATTTAATATTTCAAAAATTTCATTCAACATTTAATTATATTTTATGGTACTTATATATATTGACCAAGACGAACAAGAAATAAAAAAAGCAAGTTTTGAAGCTATTTCCTATGGGGCCACAATAGCAAAACAATTGGGCACCACGGCAGAAGCCTTGTTGTTAGGAACGGTGAAAAATAACCTGGCTGATTTAGGAAAATGGGGAGCAAATAAAGTGCATCATGTGAACAATATTGTATTGAATAGTTTTGATGCAAGAGTGAATGCAACCGTTGTTGCTGAAACAGCAAAATCACTTGGCGCAACAGTTTTGATTTTTGCACACAATTTAAATGGAAGAGCCATCGCCCCTGCCGTTGCTGTAAAACTGGGCGCTGGTATTGTTACAGGTGCTTGCGCCTTACCAAAAACAGATGCAGGTTTTGTAGTGACTAAAACTGTATTTTCAGGCAAAGCATTTGCCTCTATTGAAATTAGTACACCCATTAAAGTGATTTCTATTAATCAAAATAGTTTTGGCACAGTAATATCTGATGCGATTGCTACCGTGCATGAATTAGCAGTTGCAGTTCCATCTAGTACTTTAAAAATCACATCCGTCCATAAAATACAAGGCGAAGTTCCTTTAACGGAAGCAAGTTTAGTAGTAAGTGGTGGCCGTGGTTTAAAAGGTCCTGAGCACTGGGGCGTTTTATTGGATTTGGCCAAGGCATTGGGTGCTTCTACCGCATGTAGTCGTCCAGTATCTGACGCTGATTGGAGGCCGCATCATGAACATGTGGGACAAACCGGGATTCAAATTGCACCGAATTTATATATTGCCATTGGCATTTCAGGCGCTATCCAGCATTTAGCAGGGGTCAACCGAAGCAAAACCATTGTAGTGATTAATAAGGATGGGGAAGCCCCTTTCTTTAAGGCTGCCGATTATGGAGTAGTGGGAGATGCATTTGAAGTGGTTCCGGCCTTAACTGCCGCAATTTTAAAATCTAAGAGCAACGCATAGATTTTATCTTTAAATTTGTGTCATTAATATATCAATGCAAAAGATAGAATTAGAAATTGTTGCCCTTTCCCATAGCATTACCCAATCTAACTCCTATGCAGTTATATTAGGTGAAATTGGTGGAACACGCCGACTACCAATCGTGATTGGAGGGTTTGAGGCGCAAGCAATAGCAGTTGCCTTGGAAAACATGCAACCCGCTCGCCCACTCACGCACGACTTAATGAAAAACTTTATGAGTGCATTTGATATTCAATTGCAGGAAGTATATATCTCAGATTTACAAGAAGGTATTTTTTATTCAAAACTAGTTTGTTACACTGCCAATGACACCATCGAAATTGATAGTCGAACCAGTGATGCGCTTGCCCTAGCCGTTCGCTTTGGATGTCCCATTTATGTTAATGCAAGTGTATTAGACAAGGCAGGCAATGAAATTGACACGAACGAAACCGACACTAACCCCACTTCATTTAGTGATACACCGCTCAGCAACAACGCAAGTGACTTGTCAATCTTATCTATCAATGAATTGAATGAATTGTTAAATGAAGTTTTGGAACAAGAGGACTATATGCGCGCTATTGATATCAGAGATGAAATTGCAAAAAGAAATGAGCAAAAGAAATCCTAACTCATTCAACTATGATTGCATTTCCCCATTGTAAAATTAATTTAGGCTTATCCATTGTTGCTAAAAGAGCCGATGGTTACCATGAAATAGAAACCGTATTTTACCCAGTTGCCTTGCAAGACATGGTTGAAATTGTACACAGCCATCATACTGCAACTGATATTCAATTTTCACATACCGGGCTTGCCATTCCTGGGGACGAATCCAACAACCTTTGCATTAAAGCCTATCATTTATTGAAAAAGGATTTTCCTTCCATTCCTGCTGTAAAAATGCACTTGCATAAGCATATCCCCATGGGTGCTGGTTTAGGTGGGGGTTCTAGCGATGGTTCAGCTGTTTTAAAATTATTAAATCAACAATTCAATATTGGATTGTCTGTAGCGCAATTAGTTGCATATGCTGCACAACTAGGAAGCGATTGTCCCTTTTTTATCCATGACAATGCCTGTCATGCAACAGGAAGAGGTGAAATTTTAACCCCTACTCCTTGCAATTTATCCGATTATACCATTGTATTGGTTCATCCAGGAATACACATTTCTACTCCATGGGCATTTGGGCAATTAACCCCAGGTGCAAAACAAAAATCTGTTGCAACAATAGTGGCTCAACCTATTGAAACTTGGAAGGAAGAATTGATCAATGATTTTGAAGCCCCTATTTTTATCGCGCATCCATCCTTGGCGGAAATAAAAGCTCAATTATACCAGCAAAGTGCTATTTATGCTAGCATGAGCGGATCAGGAAGTTCCTTATTTGGGATCTTTCGAAAAGGAAACAGCGCAGTTGATTTGTCCTTTGATCCTACGATACGGATAGACGTTATTTAATCATTTTCATCGCAACCCCAAATGGAGTGAACCCGGCAATGATGGCTTGTTTTATGGCAATCGGGCCTTTTTTATTATATTAGTGCCTAGATGAAAGCCATTTATAAAATTCTGCAAACTATTTATTGTATCTACGCACTCATCGTATTTGCCATCCTAACCATATTGTCAGCGATCGCGCTCCTACTCTTACTCCCTTTTGGCAAAGCTAAATTGAGTAAAAGGATATACAAAGTATGCAGGTATTGGGCAAAAACTTGGTATCTATTTATAGGTGTTTGGCATAAGGAGATATTTGAATCAACGCATGATTTCAAAACGCCGCATATTTTTGTAGCCAACCATAATTCCTATATGGACATCCCACCCATTGTCCAATTAAAACACCAACCTATTCGACCATTGGGGAAATTTGAATCTTCTAAAATTCCCATTTTTGGTTGGGTATACCGTGCAGCCGTAATATTGGTTGACAGAAGTAGCCCAGAAAAAAGAGCGAAAAGTTTAAGAAATTTAAAAGCAGCATTGCATAAACGCAGCTCAATTTTCATTTTTCCCGAAGGCACATTTAGCATGACCAGTGAACAACCCCTTAAATCATTTTATAATGGCGCCTTTAAATTAGCCATTGAAATGCAAGTGCCTATTCAGCCCATATTAATGATTGATGCAGTTGACCGAATGCATTATGAAAGTGTTTTTAGCCTAACCCCCGGTCCCAATAGAGTGGTGTATTTACCTGCTATTGATGTATCAAAATATAGCCTAGAAGATATTGAAAAATTGAAAAATGAAGTGTATCAAATGATGGATGAAGGATTAAGGAGATACAGAACATACCCTTCGGCATAACTTATCAAAATAGTCTCAATTGCATAGCTTATTTTTGCAAACGCTCCTATGTACGCCGAAATCATTATACCCTTAGCCCTGCCTAAAAATTATACCTGGGAAATACCATCAAGCATGCTGGATCAGGTAATGATTGGGATGCGTGTTGAAGTCATGTTAGGAAGCAATAAAAGGTACGCAGGTATTGTAAAGAAATTATTGACCGATAAACCATCCGCATTTAACCCTAAGCCCATCCTTTCCATATTAGACGAAGCACCCATCGTTTATCCAGCACAATTAGCACTTTGGGAGTGGATGGCGCAGTATTATATGTGTACCGAAGGGGAAGTAATGCAAGCAGCAGTACCAAGTCATTTAAAAATATCAAGTGAGTCCGTATTCATTTACAATGCCTATTATGAAATGGATTCCCATCAATTAAATGACTTGGAGTATATACTTTGCGAAGCACTTCAAATAAAAAAAGAACTGAGCCATACAGAAGTGCAGAAATTATTAGACAGAAAATCGGTTTATCCCATTGTCAATAAGCTCATACAAAAAGGGGTTTGTTTCATTCAGGAAAACATGACTGACAAATACAAAGTAAAAGAAGAAACCTTTATTCAATTTGCCGAAGCCTATCGATCTGAAGAAAAAATAGAACAACTACTTAATGAATGGACTAGAGCTCCTAAGCAATTGTCACTTTTATTGTCGTTTTTGCATTTTGAAAAAACCGAAGGGGAGGTGAGTCAAAAATCAATATTAGAAAAATCAGGGGCCTCCCATGCACAACTAAAAGCGCTCATTGACAAAGGCGTTTTAGTAGCAGAAAAGCGAAAAATAGACCGTTTAAAAAATGACGGACTTACTGGCAATGATCAGTTGCATCAATTATCTGCCCAACAACAAATTGCATTGGAGGATGTAAAAGCACAATTAAAAACCCATTCTGTACATTTATTACACGGAATTACCGGTAGCGGAAAAACACAAATTTATGTTGCACTCATTAATGAATTAATTGAACAGGGGCAACAAGCATTGTATATGCTGCCTGAAATTGCCTTGACAGCCCAAATGATTCGTCGTTTAAAACAATATTTCGGAAACAAAATTGCTATTTACCATTCCAAATTCAACCCCAATGAAAGAGTTGAAATATGGAATAAAGTTAAAACAGGGGAAATCAAAATTGTACTTGGCGCGCGTTCTGCATTATTTCTTCCCTACAAATATTTATCACTTATTATTGTTGATGAAGAACATGATGGATCTTATAAACAACAGGACCCTGCTCCAAGATACCAAGCAAGGGATACCGCCATTTATTATGCAAATCAAATAAACGCAAAAGTAATTTTAGGGTCAGCAACCCCTTCCGTTGAATCATTCTACAATGCAGAAAATAAAAAATACGGATATACCCATTTAACTGAACGATTCAGCAAAGGAGTATTGCCTAGCATTCAAATTATTGATACTAAAAAGCAGCCTTCTGGGACCGCCATTTTAACGCCCCTATTGTTGGCTGAAATTAAAAAAACAATCGAGCAACAAAAACAGGTGATCCTTTTTCAAAATAGACGTGGCTATGCCGCCTATATGATTTGTGAAACCTGCGGATGGATTCCCCATTGTACCCACTGTGACGTCACACTTACCTACCATAAACAAAAAAATATACTCTCCTGTCATTACTGCGGATCATCTTACCCAATTTTAACCGCATGTCAGGCTTGTGGTAAAAATCATTTTAAACAAAAAAGCTTTGGCACAGAGCAAATTGAGGAAAAATTAAACCAAGCATTGCCTGGTGTCATGGTTGCGCGAATGGACTTTGACAATGTAAAAGGAAAAAATGAACATGACCAGTTAATTCAACAATTTGAACAAGGTCAAATAGATGTATTGGTGGGAACCCAAATGGTGGTTAAAGGGTTGGATTTTGAAAATGTTGATTTAGTGGGTATCGTAGATGCAGATAGTTTATTGAATTTTAACCAGTATCGTGTAAATGAACGTGCATTTCAAATGATGGAACAAGTAAGTGGCAGAGCAGGACGCAAAAACAGCAATGGTAAAGTGCTTATTCAAGTAAGTCAAGTGCAACACCCCATAGTTCAATTGGTACAACAACATGATTACCTTGGATTTTATAAATTTGAAATTCAAAATCGAAAACAATTTGCTTACCCTCCTTTTAGTAGATTAATGAGCATATTGTTTAAACATAAGGACAATACCATCGCTGAAGAAGCAGCCAATCATTATCTTCACTCACTCACGCCCGAAATACAAAGAACCGTTCTAGGGCCAGCACAACCCCTTGTGAATAGGGTGCGCAATAAATATATTTGGGAGCTTTGTGTAAAAATTGCTACACAAGCAGTACAATTACAAATTGCAAAAAAACAATTGTATAATTATGTACAATTAATACAAGCACATCCAAGGTATAAAACGGTTCAAATTATAATTGATGTAGACCCTAATTAATACAATATCCATTATCCTTAATTACGATACAAAAGCATGCACACAGATACTAATATTTCCCTACAGCCTTTTCATTTTTTTGCCAGTGAAGAACAAGCAAAATATTTTACGGTCATCAAAAATAAGGAGGACGTAACGGATGCAATTGAATGGTGTCATGAACAAAATTTACCCTTATTGATATTAGGGAGCGGGTCCAATGTGTTGTTTACCCAAAACTACCCAGGATTGGTCGCCAAAATGGAAATAAACGGTATCAAAAAAATAAACGAATCCGCAACCGAAGTGGTGTTAGAAGTGGGTGCTGGTGAAAATTGGCATCATTTTGTAAGTTATTGCGTGCATAAAGGATGGGGAGGCTTAGAAAACTTAAGTTTGATTCCAGGTACCGTAGGGGCAAGTCCCATCCAAAATATTGGCGCCTATGGTGTTGAAGTGCATGAATGCATTCAGCAAATAACTGCTTTTGATACCGTTTCCAAGGAATGGGTGCAGCTATCCAAGCAAGCATGTAAATTTGGTTATAGGACCAGCCTATTCAAAGAATATACCCACCGATATATCATCACTCAAGTGCAATTTGTTTTACAAAAACAACCCCAACTAAAAACTGATTACGGCGCTATAAGAGATATGTTGCACGAAAAAGGAATTAAGCACCCTAATTTAGAAAGTGTATCGAATGCCATTGTGCAAATTAGAACTCAAAAATTACCCGACCCTAAAATACTTGGCAATGCAGGCAGCTTTTTTAAAAACCCCGCTGTATCAAAAAGCCAGTATGAACATCTTCAAGAACAATTTCCTACTATTATTGCTTACCCCATTTCGGATGATTCCTATAAAATAGCAGCTGGATGGCTCCTTGAATCCTGTGGTTGGAAAGGAATAAAAAAAGGCAATGTTGGATGCTACGAAAAGCAAGCATTAGTGATTGTAAGTTATGGGATCCGCTCAGGCAAAGAAGTATTTGACTTCTCAGAAGAAATCATCCATTCAGTGGCAAATAAATTTAAGGTAGCATTAGAAAGGGAAGTAAATATCTATTAACCACGCACTCGATTAACCACAACCTTATTACCACATTCCATTTAATACATCCTAGTAACTTATCCCAATGAACAATAAAAAAGGCCTCTTTAAAGAGGCCTTTTTTATTGTTGTAAGCGAATTTATATTAGTACTTCGCTTTCATGTCTGTTCTTCTATTTTCAGCCCTGCCCTTTGCAGTTTTGTTTGTTGAAACAGGGTTGTTATCAGCGTCACCTTGTTTAACCAATCTGTTTGCTTCAATTCCTTTTTTCACTAAATAAGCATGTACTATTGCAGCTCTGCGTTCAGATAATTTTTTATTTAACTTCTTAGCACCAACGTTATCCGTATTACCGATAATGTTAACACTAATGTTTTTGTATTTGTTCAATTCAGCAATAGCAGCATCTAATTTATTTAATTTTTTGCTAGCGATGATTGACTTACCTGTTTTGAATTTAAAATTGCTTGCAATTTCATTTAACAATGGTTGAATATCTATGCAACCATGATTCGCTACAATACCAGGCTCAGTTGGACACTTATCTTCTTCATCATTTACGCCATCCTTATCCGTATCTGGAATTGGACATCCATTATAACGTGTTAATCCAGCCACTGTTGGACACTTATCCTCTTCATCATTCACACCATCCTTATCTGTATCTGGAATTGGACATCCATCATACTTCGCAGTTCCTGCTTGTGTTGGACATTTGTCATGATCATCATCAATACCATCCTTGTCCGTATCTGGTACAGGACAGCCTTCATATTTAGCAGTTCCTGCTTGTGTTGGACATTTATCACTTGCATCTACCACCCCGTCATTGTCTGTATCAACAGGTGCTGGTGGTGGAGGCAAAACTGCTTTTTTATTCTTTAATTTTAATGGGAATGCATAACTAACACTATAATTATTGTGTGTTTTAGTTAAATAAGAAGTCTCAGCACGGTAAGTTGCTTGAACGTATACAAAAGAATTTTGTGCTGCTTTAATTTGAAGTCCGCCTCCAAAGGGTGCATAGGAAGTAAAAGTGCTTAAATGGTCTGTTGCCAAACCAATACCAGCAGTTAAATAAGGTACGATCGTATGATCGTCGGTCAATAACTTGTAATTGATATTAAAATCAATAGAAGCATATGGCTCATGAATACTTGAAGTGGGCACTTGCAAAGAATGATAATACGGATATTTCATTGCAGAGAAGCTCAAATTAGAAACAAAATCAATTTTCTTTGTCCAACCATCTATGTATTGGATACCAAATTCTAATGCTGATTTTGTAGTTCCTTCAGTATAAACTGTTTTTTTAAAATCCATCAAACCCAATCTTAAGGCAATGGATGGTTGCTTTATCAATGCTGAATCTTGTGCCATCCCTTGCATCGTGATGGTCAATAACATTGAAAAAAATAATAACTTTTTCATAATACTTGATATTTGTGGTAAAATTAAGAATAAAATATTAAAAATATTAACAATTCAAAGGCTTATTCAACCCTTCCAACTGCTTATGACGCTTAAATAACAGACACTTCAACAACACTATCTATATTTAAAGCACCATAAATATGGGGAAATAACTCATCTAAATCGGCTGCCAATTCGAATAATAATGGCCTTGCCAATTTTGCTTTTTCAATTTTCAACTTCACCAATCCGGTTTTACCTTTGTAAAAACGGTCCAATACGCCAGGAACTTGACCTTCATTTGAGCAATGAATAAAGCCCTCCTTATCGAATCCAACGGGCGTATAATCGCCTGCTATTTTTGCTTGCTCCCACTCTGTTTGAGTAGTAACGTGATATATGTATTCGCTTTCCATTTTTTTCTTTTTTTTAAATTATTTCGTTTAAGAATTATTTCTTAGAATTCTATCGTAGAACCCTTGGTATTTTTTGTGCTAATATCATTAAATCAGCAAGCACTATTGCAGTCACCGCTTCTAAAACAACGGGTACCCTTAATGCAATGCATAAATCGTGTCTTCCTTTTACTGAAAACAGTTCCTGTTCATTGGTTTCCCAATTCCAGGTTGTTTGATCCTTTGGCGTTGAAGAAGTGGGTTTTACCGCAATCCTAAAAACCAAGTCATTGCCATTGGTATAGCCACCTACCACACCACCTGCATGGTTTGTTTTTGTTTTACCTGAAGCATCTACAATTGGATCATTGTGCTCAACCCCAAACATCGCAGCGGCGGCAAAACCTGTTCCGAATTCAATTCCTCTAATGGCAGGAATGGCAAATACCGCATGACTGATTAGGGATTCTATTGAGTCAAAGAAATGTTCTCCAAGCCCAATTGGCAACCCTTTTACTACACATTCCACAATACCACCGACACTGTCTTTTTGATCTATTGCTTTTTGTATTCCTTTTTCTACATCCGTTTCTCCACCAATACTTACAATGTGGGCATCAACCTGAATATCCTTTAATATCTTTTTTGCAATCACACCTGCACCTACTAAAGCTGCCGTTAAACGCCCACTAAAATGTCCGCCCCCTCTGTAATCCTCAAAGCCCCCAAATTTATGGTGTGCTGTAAAATCTGAATGCCCTGGTCTTGGGACCGCTCTTTGTTTTTCATAATCCCCACTTCGCGTATTATTATTCTCAAATAACATGGTGATGGGCGCCCCTGTAGTTGTATCATTGAATAAACCCGATTTAAAAATGGGCATATCATCTTCCTGTCTTGGTGTGGTCCCCTTTTGCTTACCGCCCTTACGACGTTCCATATCCGTTATAAAATCGGCTTGAACTAAGTTCAATCCTGCAGGACAGCCATCAATCACAATACCCACACAGGCACCATGTGACTCGCCTAAAATTTGAACTTTAAATAAATTTCCAAAACTATTCATGTTAATCTTAATATTACAAGTTAAGAATTTTATACCAACTAGTTTAAACCCAGTTGAATTTTTCCTTTATACAATATCCACTTTTACCCCCAATTGTCTTAAATGTTCGAAAAAATCAGTGTAAGATTTATGAATTGCCTCTGCTTCTGTGATTACGACTGGCCCATTTGCCTTTAAAGCAGCCACCCCACAAGCCATGGCAATTCTATGGTCATGTTGTGAAAAAACTTCCGCACTTTGAATTGCTCCGCCACCATGTACTTTCATGATATCTCCTTCTAAATCAATTTGAATACCCAACTTTGCAAACTCGGTTTGCAAAGTTAATCCCCTATCACTTTCTTTATGGGCTAACCTAGTCACTCCTTTAAGTTCAGAAACCCCAACACAAACCGAAGCAAAGGCAACGAGTGGCGGAAATAAATCGGGACAATCCGTTGCATCAAATTCAAAAGCCCTCAATACAGTTCCATCATTTGATCCGATTTCAATACCATCGGCTTCTAAGGCTATGGATACATTCGCACTTTGCAATGCATGCATTATCGCCTTATCCGCTTGTGTAGAATTCATTTGTAATCCTTTTACTTTGATCGGTCCTGCAATGGCACCGGCTACCAATAAAAAAGCAGCACCGCTCCAGTCTCCTTCAACAGTATATTCAATAATTTCATTTAATGGCTCATGTGGTAAAAAAGAAAATTGTTCGTAATTGGTATGGGTCACTTTCCAACCAAAAGAGTTTAACACTGACAATGTTAAATCGATATAGGGTTTACTTTTCAAATTCATTACATTAATCACTGCTTCCTTTGCATCACTTGCAGCATAAGCCATCAACAACCCTGTTAAAAATTGAGAACTTAATGACCCATCTACTGTTATACTATTGGGTGCTTGTAAAGGTCCTTGTATCTGAATAGGTAAAAATCCATTTTGAGATTGTATTTTAACCCCTAAAGCAGGAAAAATTTCGTCAAAAAAATGCATGGGGCGTTTTAGTAAACTACCCTTCCCATTGATGGTTATGGGTTGACTACTTAAAGCAGCAATGGGCGTAAACATTCTAATTCCTAAACCACTTTCACCACAATTCATTTCAGGTCCAATAGGATGCACTCCTTTAGAATTTACTTTAATGGATTCAACAATGATTGACCCCCTTTCATTTAAGGCATTATTAATTTCAACCTCTGCACCTAATTTCTGTATCACATCTAGTGCTGCTAAATCATCATTGGAATGTCCTGGATTCAAAATGGTAGTTTGACCCACATGTAGTAAAGCAGCTGCACATGCTCTTTGCATGCTACTTTTACTTGCAGGGGCTACTTGAGCTCCAGTTAACTTTCCAGGATAGACTGTTGCAATCATCTTAGGAATACAATTTTATTAATTTGTACAATGTTTTCATAGGAACCGTTTCATATACCGCTTTCCCTATTTTATTCAACAAAACATATTGCATACCTGCTTTTGCATTTTTTTTATCTTGTTGCATTAATTCCATAGCAGCATCAATATCAAAATGCATGGCTGTTGGTAAGCCATATTTATTTAATGTATCTACCAATAAACCAACACTGTTAAAACCCTGTAATACTTGCGAAATTTTAGCAGCATACACCATTCCAATACTAATGGCATGACCATGTAATAAAGCATGTTCATTTTCAATAGCATGTCCTAGGGTGTGTCCAAAATTAAGCAGCTTACGATCTCCTTTTTCAAATTCATCTTTTTGTACCACTTTTACTTTAAGCTGTACATTTTTTTCAATCAATGCAGCCAAGGCTTTTTTATTTTTTTGATAATAGGCAATGTCATGTAAAGCTAATTCCTTCATCATGGACGCATCCTTAATGGCAGCATGCTTGATGATTTCAGCAAAACCATTTTCCCATTGGTGCTTTGGCAAACTTTGTAGAAAATCTAAATCGTATACTAAAAACTGTGGTTGACGAATAAGTCCTACCATATTTTTATACCATCCAACATCAATGCCATTTTTACCGCCAATCGCAGCATCTACCATCGCTAAAATAGTGGTAGGCACAAAACCCACTGCTACCCCGCGCATGTATACTCCTGCAACATAGCCCACCATATCGGTCACTACGCCACCACCTACACCAATTAATACTGCTTGTCTATTAGCACCAAAATTGAGTAAGGCTTCAATAATAAAGTCCACAGTAGCTTGATGCTTATGCTCCTCCCCTGCAGGAATTACAATGGTTTTTTTACCCTTGAATTGCTTTTGATGTAAAGCATATACATTTTCATCTGTAATATAAATGGCCTGTGATTTGTCCACCATTTTATCAATAGCGGCGAATTTTCCATCTAATACAAATGTTACTGTCGCACTTGAAAATTTAACCTTCCAATTTTTCATTATTCTCTTTATTTTTCAACGCTAATTTGACTGAATCTACTTTTTGATTTTACTCAATGATGTAGCGCCCGCATCCACTAGCTATTCATTACTTTATTTTGTTGATTGATACTTTCCATATGCACTGCGTCCATATATTTAGTAACGAAATCATCGCTTAAGCCTAATTTATTTCCTTTTGAAACCGCTCTATCTAAAATTTCATTCCAACGATTGGTTTGTAAAATGGTAATATCATTGTTCTTTTTATACTCCCCAATTTTTTGTGCCACTTTCATACGCGTAGACAATACTTGCAACAATTCGTCGTCTAATTGATTAATTTGCTGACGCATTGCTTCCAATGCACTTTGGAAATCTGCATTTTGAACTGTTTCTTTTCTCCAATGCATACTATCCAACATCGACTTTAAAACTTCTGGTGTGATTTGTTGCTTCGCATCACTCCAGGCATTATCTGGATCAACATGTGACTCAATAATTAAACCATCAAAATCAAGGTCAATGGCTTGTTGTGCCACAGATTGTAAAATATCTCTTCTTCCACAAATATGGGAAGGATCATTAATCATGGGAACATTCGGAAAACGACGTTTCATTTCAATGGCTAAATGCCACATAGGTGCATTGCGGAACTCCGTATTGCCATAAGAACTAAATCCTCTGTGGATTAATCCTAAATCTTCAATACCCGCTTTTGCAATACGCTCCATTCCACCTACCCATAATTCTAAGTCGGGGTTTAATGGATTCTTAATTAACACTGGGACTTTTACCCCCTTTAAAGCATCTGCAATTTCTTGCACACTAAAAGGGTTTACAGTGGTACGGGCACCTACCCATAAAACATCCACATCAAAATGCAAGGCATCTTCCACTTGTTTACCTGTAGCCACTTCCACCGCAACAGGGATACCAGTTTCCTTTTTTGCTTGTTGCAACCAAGGCAACCCTTTGGTACCGATCCCTTCAAAACTTCCAGGACGGGTTCTTGGCTTCCAAATACCTGCACGCATAATGTCTACTTTACCAGTAGCCGCTAAGCCTCTAGCAGTTGCCATTACTTGTTCTTCGGTTTCTGCACTACAAGGACCAGATATAATAAATGGCGCTTTTTTTAATAATGCGCTTACTTTTTGTTGTTGTTCAGTTAAGGTTCCCATTTTAACTAATTTTAGTATTTAGTATTTAATAGCTTGCACTCTTTTCGTTTCCAAAAAATGTAAAAACGAGTCCTCAATTCATTATATCAAGGACTCGTTAATCAATTTAAATTATCCTTCGTTATTATTAAACCCTCTCGGACCACCGCTGTCTGCATCGTTCATACGAATACGACGTCCTTTATAACTTTTGCCATCTAAGGCATTAATCATTTTTTTAGCAGATCCTGATTCAATTTCAATCCAGCTATTCATGTCTCTCATATCAATTTTACCCAACACTTCTTTTTTCAAGTCGCTCATGTCTAAAACAAATTG
Source organism: Bacteroidota bacterium (assembly GCA_947487525.1). Lineage (GTDB taxonomy): Bacteria > Bacteroidota > Bacteroidia > Chitinophagales > Chitinophagaceae > Sediminibacterium. The sequence continues at coordinate 35,945 of CANKWR010000003.1, read as the reverse complement.
TAAGAAACTAGCTTTATAAAAACCATCTTTCGTGCCCAGGTTTACAAATAAACGGGTAGCTCCAGCGCTAGCACGATTCGCTGTGCGGCCACGACCATCCCCTCTATCGCCACGGTCACCACGATCATTGGATCTTTCATTAGATCTATCTCCACCGCTTCTGCGATCTGAATATTCGTTGCGTCCTCTTTCTCTGTTGCGATCTTGCATACCACCTACATCACGACGGCCTTTTTCAGCAGCACGGATATTTAAGTCCGCTGCATTTTCATAATACGCCAAGAAACGGTTAAACTCCAAAGCAGCTACGCGCTTTAAAATTTCCTCTTTCGTCATGTCTGCAAATTTCTCTGCAAGCATAGGTACATAAGTTTCATAATCACCGTGGCTTACGTCAGTTGACATTAATTTATCCATTACATGGAAGAATTGTTTTCTACAAACATCCTTACCACTTGGGATATCTAATTTATGGAAAGTACTTTTATTGATATTCTCAATTTGGCGTAAACGGTAAGATTCTCTTGCATGGACAATAGAAATACAAATACCTTGGCTACCTGCACGACCAGTACGACCACTTCGGTGCGTATACACTTCCACGTCGTCTGGTAATTCGTAGTTAATGACGTGTGTAATTCCTTTTACGTCAATACCTCTTGCAGCAACGTCCGTTGCAATTAACAATTGTAAAGTCTTATCTCTAAATTGTCCCATGACTCTATCACGTTGTTGTTGTGTCAAGTCACCATGGATGGCATCAATATCATAACCCTCACGTGTTAAACGGGCTGAAACATCTTGTGCATCGGCTTTGGTACGTGTAAAAATAATACCATAAATACCTGGGTTAAAGTCAATGATTCTCTTTAAAGTTTCATAACGATATTGCGCCGAGGTAACATAATATTGGTGATCAATACTTTTATTGGTTGCATTTACTTTCCCAATGGTTACTTCCACTGGCTCTTTCATGTAACGCTTGCTTACTTTTCTAATTTCAGTTGGCATCGTTGCACTAAATAACCAAATACTTTCACGATTAGGCGTATTCTTTAAGATAAATTCAATGTCTTCTTGGAATCCCATGTTCAACATTTCATCTGCCTCATCCAATACTACATATTCAATTTGCTCGAGGTTAATTGCCTTACGCTCAATTAAGTCAATTAAACGACCTGGTGTAGCTACAATAATTTGTACGCCTCTTTTCAAATCTCTAATTTGCATTCCAATAGAGGTGCCACCGTATACTGCTAATACTTGTACGCCAGCAACATGTTTTTTAAACAAGTTAATTTCGTTTACAATTTGCATACACAATTCACGTGTTGGACAAACCACTAATGCTTGAGGATGCTTATCGGCTGTTTTAATTAATTGAATTAATGGCAAACCAAAAGCGGCTGTTTTACCAGTACCTGTTTGCGCTAGTCCAATAAAATCCTTTGTTCCGCTAATTAATACCGGAATAGAACGCTCTTGAATTTCAGTTGCATGGGTATAGCCTAATTCGGTAACTGATTTTACCAATTGTTCGTTCACCCCTAATTCCGCAAAAGTCTTTTTTGTCTTTACGGCTTCTATTAAATCATTTTTTGTATCCATCTCTTCTGTTTTCTTCATTTTGTTGTTTTTACTTTTCTTTAATAAGAATCTCTTATTTTAAGATTCTTGTGATCCCATTTGCATTTTCAATCAATTCAGCTAAATATTCAAAGTTTTCTTTTTCCAAACAAGACTTGAATTTTTTAAGCTGCGTGATATGCTCATTTAAAACGTCTAATACATTTTCTTTGTTTTGCATAAAGATGGGCACCCAGGTTGCTGCATTGGACTTTGCCAAACGCACCGTACTGTCAAAACCACCACTCGCCAACTCAAATATATTATCCGATTCTCTTTCCTTCTCCAACACGGTATTCGCCAATGCAAAAGAAGTGATATGTGAGATATGACTCACATAAGCCACATGAATGTCATGCTTAGTAGCATTCATGGAAACAATATGCATTCCCAAGGTTTCATACAATCGCACTACTGTTGATAGCGCATCTGCATCCACTTGTTCCATATTGCATATTACCGTTGCTTTGTTTTCAAAAGCATCGCTTTGTGCAGCACTAGGACCACTAAACTCAGTTCCCCACATTGGATGTGTAGGAACAAATCTTCCTTTTTTAGCATGCGCACTGGCTATCTGCGCAACTGCTTCTTTGGTGGATCCTAAATCAAAAACGATTTGTTGGTCAACTAAATCTAAAACCGAAGGCAATAGTTTTTCAGCAATATTTACTGGCGTTGCAATGGCAATGATGTCAGATAATTTTACGGCTTCTGTAAGCGTCCTAATTTCATCTACAATACCCAATCGCAATGCCTCGGCTTGGTGGTCGGGATTATTGTCCACGCCAATTACATGGGATATAAATCCTTTTTTTTTCAATGACAATGCCAATGAACCTCCCATTAAACCAATACCAATGACTGCTAAACGCATGCTTTCACTCTTTTAATTGCTTCATTAAATTTCTCCATTGAACTGCATAAGCTCACACGGATGTAATTATTACCTGCAGAACCAAAAATACCACCTGGTGTAATAAAGACATTCGCATCATACAATACCTTATCGCTTAATGCATATCCATCTTTATATGTGGCTGGAATTTTAGCCCAAACAAACATCCCTACTTGTTGTGTTGAATAAGCACAACCTAATGTGTCTAATAATTCATACACTTTTTCACGACGTTCGGTATAAACTTGATTTACTGAATCATACCAAGATTTAGTTAAGCTTAATGCTTTTGCCGCTGCTAATTGCACAGGTAAAAACATCCCACTATCCATATTGGATTTAAATCTTAATACTTCGTTGACTCTTTCTTCGGCAGCAATCAACATACCTACTCTCCAACCTGCCATGTTTTGGCTTTTGCTTAAAGAGTTTAATTCAATCACCACTTCCTTTGCTCCTTCTACTGCTAATAAACTTTCAGGTTGATCATTCAAGATGAATGCATAAGGATTGTCGTGACAAATTAATATTTGATGCTGCTTACCAAATGCTACTAATTTTTCAAAGAGTGCTTTAGTTGGCATTTGACCTGTAGGCATGTGTGGATAGTTCACCCACATCAATTTCACTTTTGATAAATCTGATTTTTCTAGATTTTCAAAGTCAGGCGCCCAATTGTTTTCGGCAGTCAACTCATAGTATAGCGGAGTGCCCCCTGCTAATTTAACTGCGCTTGTGTAGGTAGGATAACCCGGGTTTGGAATTAACACCTGATCACCTTCATTTAAATAGGTCATACAAATATGCATGATCCCTTCCTTGCTCCCGAGTAATGGAAGCACTTCTGTTGCTGGATTAATATTATCAACATGATAATACTTTTTATACCACTCGGCAATAGCTTCTCTCAAAACTGGAGAGCCCTTATAGGATTGATAACCGTGTACATTTTCTTTTGCAGCTTCTTCATTTAAAGTAGCTAGCACAGATGGATGCGGAGGCAAATCGGGACTTCCAATGCCCAAATTAATTATTTGCTTTCCTGCTTTATTGAGTTCATCAATTTCACGCAATTTGGTAGCGAAATAATATTCACCAATCCCATCTAATCTATTTGATAATGTTAGGTTCATAATTAGCCTTTTACCACTTTACCTTTTTTATACAATCCAAAAACTTTGAAACTATTGGTCATGTCATTGACAGCCTCCAATACTTTTTTAATTTGTTTATTATTTTCAAATTCTAAATCCAAATAAAATCCATACTTAAAAGTACTCCCTGGAATAGGCATACTTTGAAGTTTGCTTAAGTTCACTCCACCCTTTGCAATGGTTGCCAATACCTTGGAAAGAATCCCTTTAGAGTGATCTGTTTGAAAGTAGATAGATGCTTTATTTGCGTCTTCCACATTTACGTTTGCTTTCGCTGGCACTAATATTAAAAAGCGGGTGATATTATTTTTCAACGTATGAATATCAGGAGCAATAATTTCCAAATTATACAACTGTGCTGCCAACTTACTAGCAATAGCTGCAGTATGTTTGATTTTATGTTGATGTACCAATTTTGCACTTAATGCGGTATCTTCTGACTCTACTAATTTGAAATGATGTTCTTCCAAATAATCCAAACATTGTAAAATTGCCATTGGGTGGCTATGCACTTCCTTGATGTCCGAAAGTTTTACGCCAGGATTCGCCATTAAGTTTTGACTAATTGATAAGTACACTTCCCCTATCACTTTTAAATTGCTTTTTTGCAATAAATTGTAATTAGGCAAAATACTTCCGGCAATAGAGTTTTCTATCGCCATCACTGCCCCATCCGATTGTGTAGGATCTGCCCCTATTTTCACCACTTCCCTAAACGTATCACAAGTAATCACTTTGACCGTTTTGCCAAAAAACTGCCTTGCTGCCACTTGGTGGAAACTACCCTCATATCCTTGTATCGTCACTTTTTTGTTCATCATGTCAAAAAAAATCCCGGCTGTTTAGGCCGGGATGGTATATTTAGTTATTTCGTTTATGCTGTTACAAATACTACCCGGCTACTTTGATTAAAGTAGAAATAAAAGAAAAAGTAAAACCAGTTGCTATTTGCTTTCATCGTAGCACAAATATAGGCTAAAAACCCCTATTTTAGGCTAAAACAGCAAAGTTTTTTACATTTTACTAACAATTATTCGTATATATGATGCAAAGAGGTTTTTATTATGCTCATTTAAATTTGAAGAAGAAAGACCTAGCATAAGGAAAACAAAGTCCCCCAGGGACTTTGAATTTAAAAAGATGCGCATGCATCTGATGTGTAGATCTTCATTGCCTTTAAATTCTTTAAAAGGCCCAAAATAAAAAAAGCCCCCCTGTTGAAACAGGGCGGCTTAACGATTGCTTGCCATATGAAAATTGTTCGATAACTACTGGTTGGCAAGCTTTTAGAATGGGTTTCCCCACTCAGGACCAATAGTCCAATAAGTTTAATTACTTCTTCTTAGCAGCAGTATCAACCGCTTTAGCAGCAGTATCTAAAGCTTTAGCAGCAGTGTCTACAGATGTAGAAGCAGTGTCTACCGGTGTAGCAGCAGTGTCAGTTTTTGCTTCAGTTGAAGCACCACCACAAGCAGTTAATGCAGCGATAGCGAAAATTGCGAATACTTTTTTCATTTGGAAAGGTTTTAATTATTAATTTATACTTTTAATACAGAAACTGCTAAAAGGTAACCCCCAGTACCTCAAAAAAGCAAAAAATAAATTAAATAAGCAATTTGGGTTACTTTTGACCTCACAAAGTATTAATCTATTGAAAGCCGAATACAACGAACAAGCCCTTTTAAAAGGGCTCGCAAACAATGACTCTAGAGCGGTAGAAGCGCTATATAAGAGCCATTTTGGTATGATTCAGCATTTCGTTACCAACAATAACGGCTCTTTGGATGATGCAAGGGATGTTTTTCAGGAAGCGATGATTACTTTGTATGAAAAAGTACAAACCGACTCATTTTCACTTACCTGTCAAATAAAAACCTACCTATTTTCTATTTGTAAACACCTCTGGCTCAAAAGGTTACAACAAATGGGGAAGTACAGCGCTCCCTTAAGTACCGAGGAAGAATCCGTATCGGTGGAGATAGATATGGACGACTTTGCAAAAAAAGATGCTGCTTTTGCAATTATGGACAGGGCACTTAACAGCCTTGGGGAACCCTGCAAAAGTTTGTTAGAGGGGTATTATTTGAATAAAAAGGACATGCAAGCTTTAGCGGCAGAATTTGGATACACCAATTCAGACAATGCCAAAAACCAAAAATATAAATGTTTGTTGCGGTTGAAAAAGCTGTTTTTTGCACAATACAACATTGGAGATTAAAATAATAGAATGACAACAATGGACGATATACAATTATTAGAAGCGATTGAAAAGTACTTAGCAGGCAAAATGTCCGCTACAGAGGCTGCTCAATTTGAGTCCATTCGTAAGAGTACCCCAGATATCGACCAAATGGTGGTTGAGCATAGCATGTTTTTACATGAAATGGAAAACTTTGCAAAGCGTAAAAACTTCTCCAAATTATCTGAAATCACTTTCAATACTTTATTTGAAGCTGGAACCTGGGCACCAATCAACGAATCTTCTACAAAATACAAGGTTATTCAGCTTTGGAGCAAATACAAAAAAGTAACCGCCATTGCTGCTTCGGTTGGTGGATTTATCGCTGGGATGACCACGGTGATGATGATGTATTTTTCACCAAGTTTAAATGGCTCTCAAGTATTACAGCTTAGTAAAGCAATTGAGATTATCAAGAATAATCAAAAAGTACAAGGACACTTATTAAATGAAGTGAAAACCAAGCTTCCAGAAAATGCGAAATTAATTAGTGGAGGATCCGGATTTTTAATTGATATAAAAGGCTATATCATCACCAATGCACACGTTTTAAAAGGGGATGACGCTATCGTAATAAGTAGTACTGGTCAGGAATTGAATGCTACCATCATTTATACCGATAAAGCAAGTGACTTGGCATTGTTAAAAATAGAAGACTCCGATTTTATACAACCAAAATCAATTCCATATTCAATTAGAAATAAGAAAACTGAATTAGGAGAAGAAATATACACACTAGGCTATCCAAGAAGCGACAATGATATTGTATATGGTAAAGGATACCTAAGTGCGCAATCTGGTTTTGAAGGAGATAGCAATGCATTCCAAATTCAAATTAGTGCTAATCCTGGCTATTCTGGAGCGCCTGTTTTCAATGACAATGCGGAACTTATTGGCATTATCAATACACGTCAAAAACAAGCAGAGGGTGTTGCTTTCGCAATTAAATCATCAAAAATATTTGATGTCATTGAAGCTGCTTCCAAAGAGAATTCCATAAAATTTACAAAGAAATCAACTGGATCTGGTGACAGAAAGAAGCAGATAAGCAATTTGAAAAATTATATTTACAATATTCGTTCTTTTAATTAATAAGAACCCCCACATAAAAAAAAGAGTCAACAATCGTTGACTCTTTTTTTTATGTTTATTTTTTATGTTTATTGTAAACTCAATCGCGTTAACTCCATAAGTTGGCAGGATAAATATGGCCAGCAACAAGTGCATTAATATTGGCCTTTACCATTGGAGCGTCCTCTTTATACGTAACCCCAAACCATTTTGCATTGGTAGCAATTACTTTAACAACCCCTAATCCTAAATTAGAAAATTGACCGGCAACATAAGGAATGTAAAATTCTGATTTTAATGCTTGCCCTTGTTTTTCTAAAAAAAGATCAAACTCTTGCTCACAAAAATCAATAAAATTAGGCGCAAAGCACATGAAATTCATACTCACTCTAGTGTCTTCCTTCAATGGGCTTTCAATACCCTCTTCTTCAAATACGATACCCCCTTCTTTTCTATAAATTTTTGTGCGCTCAACAATTTTTGTCAAAGTATTGTTTTCATCTACACTACACACACCTCTACTCACGGTTCCATTTTCACTTAAGGTATTTGATAGCTCATACCCTAAAATACAATAGGTTTGGTCATTGCATTCCTTCGTTAAAAATTGATACGCCTGCACAAATGCCTCAGCTCCATAGTAATCGTCCGCATTAATTACGGCAAAGGGTTCATTCACGATACCTTTTGTGCACAATACAGCATGGGCAGTCCCCCAAGGCTTTATTCGATCGGGGTTGATTTGTTTCCCCTCCGTAAACTTATCCAAGGCTTGAAAAACATATTTGGTGGCTACTTTGCCTTTTAGTTTTGGCTCAAAACTTGCCTTAAAAGCTTCGCTAAAGTCTTCTCTAATAATGAAAACCACTTTGCCAAATCCAGCTCTTATCGCATCATAAATTGAATAGTCCATAATGGTTTCCCCATTGGGACCAAACCCTTCCGTTTGCTTTTGACTACCATATCTACTTGCCATGCCCGCTGCTAAAATCACTAATGTAGGTGCACTCATTACTTTTACTTATTGTAAAATACTGGTTACAAAAATAGCTGATTTTCATTAAAAATAAACAGATTGAACCCAAGTCCAAGCATTGAGCCTATCCCCTATTTAAGCGATAATCAAGTTTCCTTTGATACTTTAAGGCTGGACCAAATTCATCCAATTGTAAGTGGCAATAAGTGGTATAAGTTGCGCTATTATATACAAGGAGCGATAAAAAGCCAGGCAACTACCATAGCAAGTTTTGGTGGTCCTTATTCTAATCACCTCGTTGCCCTTGCATATACTGCACAACTCAACGGTTTTAAAAGTATTGGTTATGTAAGAAGCAATGAAAGCGAACCTGTCACGCCAACTATTCAAGAAGCCAAAGCCTATGGTATGGAAATTATTTATTTAGGGAGAACCCATTTTCACGAAAAGAAAGATGCACTTATGCCTATGATCGGAAATGTCTATCATAAAACATACTATATTAACGAGGGCGCCTATTCACCATTAGGTGCTAATGGCGCTTCTACTATGATTACCGATTGGGAAATAAATCAAAAAAACAAATTACATCAATACGATTATATTATTTGTGCAGTGGGCACAGGTACTATGATTGCAGGAATCATCAATGCAGTAGCTAAGCACCAGAAAATAATTGGTATCCCTGTTTTAAAAAACGAAGGCACGATCCACACAGAAATTACTGAATTGTTGGACGATAAAAATGCAAACTTTATTTTGTTGCATCAATTTCATCAAGGGGGATATGCAAAAACAACGCCCGAGCAAATTGAATTTATGAACCGCTTGTGGGAGCATGCTTCCATCCCTACTGACATTGTTTACACTGGAAAAGTATTTTACGCTGTGGAACAATTAATGCATGCTAATTATTTTAATCCGAATAGTAAAGTATTAATTATTCATAGCGGAGGTTTACAAGGAAATAGATCCCTTGAAAAAGGAGTACTCGCATTTGATTAAAAAGATTCATTTTTGAAAAATCATTTGCGTACCCGATTGTATCCTTAGATAAAATCGACTTCAAAAATGCGCTGAAAATGTTTTTTGATTTTCTCTTTCACTTCCGCATAATTCACTTTGTACCCTAATTCTTTTTCTAAGGACGTAACCGTTTTCCCTTGTATTCCACAGGGAACAATGTATTCAAAATGAGAGAGGTCTGGATTTACATTTAATGCAAAGCCATGCATGGTAACCCATCTACTGCATTTAATGCCCATGGCACAAATTTTACGCGCCATAAATGGATCATCGGGTTGTAACCAAACGCCCGTTTCTCCAGCACTTCTTTGTCCAACCAACCCATATTCTGCAATCGTGTCAATAATGACTTGCTCCAAACTTCTTAAATACCAGCCTAAATCGGTTTTAAATTTGTCCAAGTCTAAAATGGGATAGCCCACAATTTGTTGAGGTCCATGATAGGTAATATCGCCTCCTCTATTGATATGAAAAAACTCAATCCCCAGCTTATTTAAATGTTCCTCCGAAACCAAAACATGCTCCCTTTTGCCATTTTTTCCCAAAGTAAATACGGCTGGATGCTCCACAAACAACAATCGATGTTCAGTGGCTGTTTGGCGCACATCTTCCTCCTTTTCCCTTGCTTTGGATTTGATTTGCGTATTCGCAGCCAATAGCGCCTCCTGGTAATCCCATGTAGGTTGATAGGATTTAACCCCTAAATCTTCAAAATATACTTGTTGACGCATGGAACAAAGTTACAAACTAAGCTGCAATATCCTACTTTTGCAACATGTCAACTGAACAGGATTTAATACAAGATGAAAATAACGAGGAAGTTTACGAGAAACTGACTTTTATGGTAGATAAAGGGCAGGAGCCGATGCGTATTGACAAATGGGTACAAATGCGTATTGAAGGCATGACGCGAAGTAAATTACAAAACGGCATCGAAGGCGGCTTTTTAACCGTGAATGGAAAAGTAGTAAAAAGCAATTATCGAACGCGCCCAGGAGACGAGGTTACTTATATGAGTTATGTGAATCCAGAATATACGGAATTGAAGCCAGAGCAAATGAATTTGGATATCGTGTATGAGGATGAGGCGGTAATGGTTATTAATAAACCCGCTAATATGGTAGTGCATCCTGGTATTGGAAATTATACCGGCACTTTGTTAAATGGGGTTGCGCATCATTTACTTTCTCAAAATCCCAATTTAAATGAAGAGGTTTTACCGCGTTTTGGATTGGTACATCGAATTGATAAAAACACAACTGGATTAATTGTATTGGCAAAAACAGCCGAAGCGGCAAGTCATTTAGCGAAACAATTTTTCAACCATACGGTAGAAAGAAAATATGTAGCACTCGTTTGGGGAGATATGGAACAAGACGAAGGCACAGTAAATGCGCATATTGCACGACACAAAACATTTAGAAAAATGTTTGACGCTTATCCTGAGGGTGAAGTAGGCAAACATGCCATTACCCATTATAAAGTAATTGAAAGATACAATTACACGACCCTGGTATCTTGTATCTTAGAAACGGGACGTACGCATCAAATACGTGTGCACATGAAACATATTGGACACACTTTATTTAATGACAATGAATATGGAGGCGATCGCATTTTAAAAGGCACTATCTATACGAAGTACAAACAATTCGTAGACAATTGTTTTGAAGCCTGTCCAAGATGTGCCTTACATGCAGCCACCCTTGGTTTTGTGCATCCAACCACCGAAAAGCTAATGCGTTTTGAAAGTGAATTACCAAGCGATATTCAAGCGGCCATTACGAAATGGAAAAACTATAAATCGGCTGCACATAAATTGGAAGAAGATGCAAAAGTAGCTGAGGAGAAGAAAAAGAAATAACGGATGTGAAAAGAATTTAGCATGCATACATAAGCGCAATAAAAAAGCCCCTGAAAATTCAGGGGCTTTTTTATTATATCCAGTACTTACTATTACTTCTTGTTTGCTGCAGCTTGCATTGGGGACAATCCAAAAGATTGACCACGACCAACTGATTTCGTTTTGAACAAAGTGAATTTACTAGGCTCCGTGAAATTAGGCCAGCTATTATTGGTCTCATCAATGTCAGCAGTTTCACGCATTGGATCTAACTTAATAGACACTGCTTTTTTATTGGTGTAAAATACTTTGGTTACTTTATTTTCATTTTTTCTCCAAATTTGAGCAGGGATACGCTTAGTTTCCTTAGTGCCATCTGCAAAAGTAAATTCAACAATAATTGGCATTACCAATCCGCCTTTGTTTAAGAAAGTGATTTCATACAAATTAGCATTCGCATATTTTGCTTTTTCGTCATCTCCTAAAACAGTAGGTGTGCCAAAGCTTGGCATTGGTTGCTTTGTTTCTGAATCGTAAGGCTCAATACCTCTGTCATATCTCCAATAAAAATCACGTAAAGTAGTATCTACATCTGTTAAGAACACGATAGACTTGTCCTCTCTATTTCTGATTTTGGAGATATCCTCAAAAGCATTCACCGCAGGCTTGTCCAAATTTCTTTGCATTCCACCACCTCTAGGCGTTGGGGCAGCTGCAGTTGCATCGTACACTGCATGTTTAACTGTATCAATAGCAATGTCACAAGGATCAATGCTGTAAAACCATCCTCTCCAGAACCAGTCTAAATCCTCCGCACTTGCATCTTCAATTGTTCTGAACAAATCGGCTGGTGTTGGATGTTTAAATGCCCAACGTCTTGCATATTCTTTAAATGAATAATCAAATAATTCACGACCCATAATGGTTTCACGTAAAATATTTAATCCAGTTGCTGGCTTTGTGTAGGCATTAGGTCCAAAACCAATAATGTTTTCACTGTTGGTCATGATTGGCTCTAATTGATCCTTTGGTAACTTCATGTAATCTACGATTGACCAAGCTGGACCCCCTCTTGATGGGAATTTATTATCGTATAATTCTTGTGTTAAATATTGTACGTAAGAATTTAATCCCTCGTCCATCCAAGACCATTGACGCTCATCAGAGTTTACAATCATGGGGAAGAAATTGTGACCCACTTCGTGAATCACCACACCCAACATGCCATTCTTAGTTGCTTCTGTATAAGTACCGTCTTTTTCGGTACGGCCATAGTTGAAGCAAATCATTGGATATTCCATCCCATTGGCTGCTTCAATACTTTGTGCTACAGGGTATGGATAAGGAATAGAAAACTTAGAATAAGATTTTATAGTATGCGCTACTGCTTTTGTAGAAAACTTACGGTATAAGCCATAAGCTTCTTTACCATAAGCACTCATGCTCATTACTTTCTTTCCTTCTACATCGGTTGCTAAGGCATCCCATATAAATTTACGGCTACTACCAAAAGCAAAGTCACGGACATTTTTAGCATCGAATATCCAAGTTTTAGTTGTTTTTACCGGATTTTTTTCTGCATTTTTAGCTTCCTCTAAAGTAACTACTTCAATAGGTTCAGTATAAGAAGTTTGTGCTTTATTCCATCTTGCCAACTGCGCAGGGCTCAATACCGCTGGATAATTTTTACACTCTCCTGTAGACATAACTACGTGGTCAGCAGGAACGGTGATTGCCACTTTGTAATTTCCAAAAGCTAAGGCAAACTCTCCTCTTCCTGTGAACTGATGGTGTTGCCATCCTTGAAAGTCAGAGTACACACATAAACGTGGGAACCATTGTGCCATGGTAAATAAATAGTTGCCGTCTTCTGGGAAATACTCATAACCACCACGACCACCAATTGTCATACGGTCGGTAATTTTATAATCCCATTTTATTTTGAAGGCAAATTTTTGACCTGGCTTTAATGCAGTCGGCAATTCAATACGCATCATGGTTTTATTCACGGTGTATTTTAAATTGGCGCCCAAGGCATCGGTTACTTTTTTGATATTCACGCCTAAGCCATTCTCTGTTTTTTCTTCTGCCAATTTATCAATGGTTGCAGGGCTCATTCCTCTACCCAATGAACTACCCTCAGGATAACCGGCATTCTTGGTTGAACTATGTTCATTCTCATCCAATTGTAACCACAAATAAGTCAATACATCAGGTGAGTTATTGAAATAAGTAACCGTTTCAGCACCCGTTAATAATAAGTTCTTTTCATCAAGGGTTGCCTTAATATCATAGTCAGCACGTTGTTGCCAATACTTTGGTCCAGGTGCTCCACTCGCCGTTCGGTATTCGTTCGGTGTAGGCAAAATAGTACCCAATTGTTCAAACTTGTTTCCATGGTTTGAGGTAGGGTTGTTGCGAATGTCTTGCGCAACAATTACTGAGCTAGTGCTCAATAAAAGAAAACTGAGAGACAATAGTTTCTTCATTGGTGATTTTTTTCTATTTAATAATCGGTAAGATTCTTTCCAAAACCATATTTAAAGCAAAAGCAATGGAAAGTACAGATCCGATCTGTAAATACCGCTCTCTTTTTACTTTCAATAGGGATACGAATATAAATGAAATAATTAAAATTCCACCTACTATCAGCAGCTGTCCAAGCTCTAAACCTATATTAAATGTGAAGAGCGGTCCAAGTATCGATTCCGCTTGGCCTAGCAGACTTTTAAGATAGTTGCTGAAACCTAACCCATGAATCAACCCAAAAAACAGGGCTAAAAAGTAAATTAGGGGGTATTTTGACTTAAAATGGAAGGATTTCACCCAAAAGTTGGAAATTCCAGTGATTAGGATGGTTACGGGAATTAGTATTTCAATCCAATCCGATGGCAGGTCAATCCAATTTAAGGTGCTTAATGCCAAAGTAACTGAATGACCAATGGTAAAGGCGGTGACCAAAATCAATAGCTTTTTCCAGTCCGTCCATTGGTAGCGCAGGGTCAAAACCAATACAAAAAGGATATGATCCCATGCAGCCCAATCTAAGATATGCTTAAACCCTAAATGAAGGTATATACCCAATTCGTCCATAAATGAAATTTTTAGACTCCGTAATTAATTAGGAACTTTACACTTACAAATATAAACAATATGGCTTGGATAGGAATAAAACCAATTGCATCCTTACTCATTACCTTACTACACCCTTTTTACGTGTCTGTGATTGATATCAACCACAATGAAAAAGAAGCCAGCCTTGAAATAAGTGTGCGCACATTTACAGCTGACTTGGAAACCAGAATAGAAAAAGAATACAATATTAAACTTGATTTGGCCGACCCGAAGCAAAAGCAAAAAGCCGAACAATATATTCAATTATACCTTCAAAAAAAATTGGCCCTTACGCCGAATGGGATAAAAAGTAAAATGGATTTTATTGGTTTTGAAATTCAAAAAGAAAGTACTTGGAGCTATTTTGAAATTAACAATATTAAACAACTAAAGCAACTGGATGTTTATTGCGAAATATTATTCGGCATTGACCCCTCGCAAATCAATATTATACATGCCAAAACAAATGGCCAAAGAAAAAGCTTTGAATTGGCTAGCCCGAAAAATAAAACTTCCTTTACATTTTAAGTTCTTAGCGTCATAAAAGCCTTATCCCCACCCCTTGGTGCGAAATTGCAAATGGATTCTAAGCAAGCCTTTTAGCGTCAATACTTGCTTGCCATTGATGGTATAATTTTCCATTAAAATAGCCAATGGTTAATCCAATGAATGCGCCACACAATACATCCAATGGATAATGAACCCCCACATATATTTGTGCGTAGGAAATAACTGCTGCCCAAAGTAAAAATGCAAATCTGTAATTTTTAAATACCGGCGCAAGGGTCATTACTATAAATAAAGCAATGCCAAAATGATTTGCTGCGTGCGAGGAAGTAAAACTAAAGCCACCCGAACAATGGTCCAACAATAAACGCGCGTTGGTCATTATTGCAGGATCTGCACAAGGTCTTGGTCGGTGAAAAAAGGGCTTAAAAAAACTACTGCTAATTTGATCGGTTAAGGTAATATTCACCACCACTAAAACCATCCAACGCCAGGTACTGACGCCCCATTTGTAAAAAAGAAAAATCAAAATAACAATGTACAAGGGAACCCAGTTTTTTGAATCTCTCATCCAAGGCATTACCTGGTCAAACAAATTGCAGGTCCATTCCCCATTGATGGTTGAAAAAAGGGTCTTGTCCTTTGTCAATAAAGCAGTCCAAAAGTCTTGCATCATGGGATAAAGATACCAAGAAGTGTAAAAATTTAAAGTAAATTTGTAAATCCTTTTAAAAAAGAAAAAACAATAACCATGTCTCTTATAAAAAGCATCTCTGGATTTAGAGGTACCATTGGAGGTAAACCCAATGATAACCTAACCCCAATTGACATTGTCAAATTCGCATCGGCTTATGGAAGCTGGCTGAAAAATAAGTCGGCAGGCCCTAAAAAAGTAGTGGTAGGCAGAGACGGCCGAATGAGTGGTGCCATGGTGGAAGCATTGGTAGAGCAAAGTTTATTGGCATTAGGGATTGATGTAATTCATGTAGGTTTAAGTACGACCCCTACGGTAGAAATGGCGGTGGTTTTTGAAAAAGCAGATGGCGGCATTATTTTAACCGCCAGTCACAATCCAAAAGAATGGAATGCCTTGAAATTGTTAAACGAAAAAGGAGAATTTGTGAGTGGCGAAGAGGGAAAAACAATTTTAGCATTGGCAGCCAAGGAAGATTTCAATTACGCATCGGTGGATAATATGGGCAAAATTCTCCACAATGAGGACAGCTTAGCCAAACATATTCATGCAATTGTGCATTATCCATTGGTGGACATTCAGGCCATTAAAGCGGCTAATTTTTCCGTGGTGGTGGACGCCATTAATAGTTCAGGCGCTTTCGCAGTGCCTGCATTATTGGAAGCCATTGGTGTTGAAAAAATAAAAGTATTAAACGCAGAGATGACAGGCAATTTTGCCCACAATCCCGAACCCTTAAAGGAACATTTAACCGATCTATGCAATACCGTAGTGCAAGAAAAAGCCCATTTAGGTATTGCGGTTGACCCGGATGTGGATCGTTTATGTTTTGTAAGTGAGGATGGTGAATTATTTGGAGAAGAGTACACTTTAGTGGCAGTTGCTGATTATATTTTACAAAATAAAAAAGGCGCAACAGTAAGTAATTTATCCTCCACAAGAGCTTTAAGAGATGTTACTGAAAAACAAGGATGTTCCTATTTTGCAAGTGCAGTAGGTGAAGTCAATGTGGTGAATATGATGAAGGAACAGCAAGCAGTGATTGGAGGCGAAGGAAATGGAGGAATCATTGTTCCAGATTTACATTATGGAAGAGATGCACTTATGGGTATTGCTTTGTTTTTAACGCATTTGGCAAAAACAAAATTATCCTGCTCCGCATTAAGAGCTAGTTATCCAGCCTATTTTATGAGCAAGAAAAAAATGGACTTGGATGGAAATATTTCCCTTGACAAAATATTTGCCACCCTAGAACATCAATTTGGCCAATACCCTATTAATACAATAGATGATTTAAAAATTGACTTTGACAATAAATGGGTGCATTTAAGGTCCAGCAATACCGAACCCATTATACGTATTTATACAGAAGCCCCGAATCAAGCAACAGCAGATGAACTTGCAGACGAGATCATTGCTATTATTGGCACAATTAAGTAATTTAGCAAAATATGGAGAGAATTTATTTTGACAATGCTGCAACTACTTCATTGGATCCTCAGGTATTAGAAGCAATGATGCCCTATTTGACCGAAAAATTTGGCAACCCTTCTTCTATTTATAGCTATGGGAGAGAATGCAGAATGGCAGTAGAGCAAGCCAGGAAATCAGTAGCTGCTCATTTAGGGGCCAAACCTAGTGAACTATTTTTCACCAGTGGTGGCACAGAAAGTAGCAATACCATATTACATGCCTGCATTTTTGATTTAGGATGTAAACATATTATTAGTGTTCCCATTGAGCATCATGCTACTTTACATACCGTGGAACATTTAGCCAAAACAACTGGCGTTCGTTTAAGCTGGGTGAATGTGTTGCCCAATGGCCATATTGACTTAGCGCATTTACAAGCATTGCTTGAAACGCATTCCGAAAAAACCATTGTGAGCATCATGCATGCAAACAATGAAATTGGCAATATGATTGACTTGCATGCCGTTGGCGCTATTTGCAAAAAATACAAAGCCTATTTTCATAGTGATACGGTTCAAACCGTTGGACATTTCCCTTTTAAATTAAGTGACACCCCGGTTGATTTTATTACAGGCGCAGGACATAAGTTTCATGGCCCTAAAGGAGTAGGTATCTTGTACATCAATGAAAATATCAAGATAAGTCCTTTCCTACATGGAGGAGCGCAAGAAAGAAACATGCGTGCAGGCACTGAAAATGTATACGGCATTGTTGGATTTGCAAAAGCACTATCCTTGGCAACAGAAAATCATGAAAAGGACAGTGCATATATCAACGACTTGAAAAAATATATGTATGATCAACTCATTGCATATATCCCCGGGGTAAGTTTTAATGGCGACACTTTTGGTGAAAGTTTGTACACTTTATTAAGCGTTAATTTTCCTAAAAATGAAAAATCAGAAATGATGCTATTTAACCTTGACATTCACCATATATGTGCCAGTGGTGGAAGTGCCTGTTCCAGCGGAGCCCAACAAGGCTCACATGTAATTAATGCCCTTAACAAAGGCAATGATATTGCAACCATTCGTTTTTCATTTTCAAAATACAATACTAAGGCTGAAATTGACACCGTCATTGAAACGCTCAAGGAATTGCTGTAGCAAGTTTGCTAGGATTCAACTACCTAATAAACTGTACTACCATAGAAAAGGCCCGCATTGCGGGCCTTTTCTATGGTATATGCGATACCAAAATTATCTTTCGATAAAATAACCATCTTGTTATTTGCTGCCATTTAATTTAGCTGCATCCTGCGCCATTTTCTCAACCGTGTTCTTTAACTGATAGGCTGTTAAAGCATCATTGATAAATGCAGTTTGCTTATAGGACAATAAACTTTCATTTCCTTGATAAGCAATTTCCAAATTTTTGACAAATTGATCTTCTGACAAATCACCAAGTGATTTGTAGTAATTGATTTGTTGACTTAAATCTTTTATCAATGAATTAGAAACTTTTTTAGCCAACTCCATATCCCCCGCTGCATAGCAGGTTTGTAAAAATACATAGGAGAAATAGTCATGCTGATTGCCTCTATTAGAAGTCATGCCATAAGGAAAGTTTACTTCACTTGTTTCACTGTCTATTTTCCTTAGTATTTGCTTCGCCTTGTCTTTTTTGTTTTCCGCAATTAAAGCTTGTGCAATTTCTGCAATCGCATAGCGCATAGAATTTAAGTGGCGTCTGTTTTCTTCGTCAAAATACACTTTTGAATTCTTTGCATTTCCAAAAGTAAACTTGGTCATGATATTGTTGTAAGCCACTTCAGTATTCACTGCATTCTCCCCCACCATTGGAACCAATTGATAAGATAACCCTGTTTGACGTACATATTTTTCCAAGCCTAGTTCTTTCAGTTCTTGCTTTGAAGTAAAACAGATAGGGCGCTTAAACTGAGAAGTGGCAATAATAGCATACATCGCCAACTCGTTCTTAACCAAATATTGTTTATTAGGATTCATCTCAATGAACAATTCATTGACAATACTATCCGAAGCTTTTGCAATTCCAGCAGCTATGGCATTTGCCTTATTTACTTGCATTTTGAATTTGCGTGTTGGGAAAATATTAAGTTGCTCTTGACCTCCATCATAGCTTACACGATATTTACCTGTCGTATCGCCTACAATATTTCTTAATACTGAATCCATATCATGGAAAGCATCTTTTTGGATTCCAGGTACTTCAGTGAATACTGCATAATTTAATTTATTCCCAGCAACTTGATTCTCAGTAAAAATAAGATCAAATTTTTCGCTTTGATTCACTTTGTAACGCAATTCCTTCATATACCAGTCTGAACCCAATAAGCTATTCACCACTACACGAACGTCAGGACGAATACCCTCCACCTCTTGTGCATACCATAATGGATAAGTGTCATTGTCACCAAATGAAAATAAAATTGCATTAGGAGGACAACTTTCTAAATAGTTGCGTGCTAAGTCACGAGGTAAGGTTTTTTGACTTCTGTCATGGTCGTCCCATTCTTGTTGTGCCATTAGCGCAGGGACCAATAATAAACAAAGCCCAGTAGCCGCTATAGCCGCCGTTTTTTGGGTCAGGATTCCGTTGAGCCAAGCAATCACTTGTAACACCCCCAAGCCGATCCATATTGCGAATGCATAAAAAGAACCTACATACGCATAATCACGTTCACGTGGCTGCAAGCTTACCTGATTTAAATAAATAACAATGGCAATACCTGTAAAAAAGAACAATAAGCCAGTTACTGCAAAATCCTTTCTTGCTTTTTGAATTTGGAAAATGAATCCCATAATTCCCAAAAGCAATGGCAACATGTATAATTTATTATTGGCTTTATTGTCGGTACTAATTGACTTAGGCATGGACGATTGATTGCCAAAAAAGAAATTGTCAACAAAGGAAATACCGGTCATAAAGTTTCCGTCGCGCACATTACCAAATCCTTGTAAATCGTTTTGCTTTCCAGCAAAATTCCACAAGAAATAACGCATATACATAAACCCAAACTGATACTTAGCAAAATACTTTAAGTTATCTCTAGTGGTAGGTACATCTCCTTCTCCAACACCCGCAAATGCCTTATAACTATCCAACTGTCCACGATCATTTTCAGCATCCCACATTCTTGGGAAAAAATGCGCTGATGGTGCCGAGCGCCAATCTCTTTTATAATTCTTGCCCGCTAAATCATACCCATTAGCCGATTTTACATATTGATCACTCCCTTCTACGCTTTCTACTCTATCTACATAATCTGGTCCGTATAAAATAGGCCAATCACCATATTGCTCTCTACTCAAATATCCAACTAATGTAACTGGATTGTCTACATTATACATATCCACAGAAGGATCTGCATTAGATCTAATCACGGTAGTGATATAACTTGTATAACCTAACAAGAAAAATACAGTTGCCCAACCACCTAATTTAAGATAATGCCATCC
The DNA here is from genome assembly GCA_947487525.1 of Bacteroidota bacterium. GTDB lineage: Bacteria > Bacteroidota > Bacteroidia > Chitinophagales > Chitinophagaceae > Sediminibacterium. Next base: position 15,887 of record CANKWR010000003.1, on the reverse strand, counting down.
TTTTTTATTTGCCAATTGAATACAGCATCCTAAAATAATGGCGACTAAAACAAAAAAAGCAATGAACCCGCTAAAAAACGGCAATTTGTAATTATTTACAAAAGCAACATCAAAAGCACCTGCCCATTTAATTGTGTATTGAATTAAAAACACTTGGATAAATCCTGTAATTACTACGCCAATTAGAAAGGCAAAAAAAGCACCCCAAAAACTTGCCTTGTATTTTCGGAAATAAATAACCATTACAATGGCAGGGATTGTCAATAAGTTTAACAAGTGAACACCAATGGAAATACCCATCATATAAAAGATGAAAATGATCCACTTATCTGCACCCGGCTGGTCGGCTTTTTGATCCCATTTTAAAATAGCCCAAAATACCAATGCAGTAAAAAAGGAACTTAACGCATACACTTCCCCTTCCACAGCACTATACCAAAATGAGTCAGAAAAGGTATATGCCAAAGCACCTACCGCTCCTGCCCCCATGATAGAAATAATTTGTGTATCACTTAAAGCTTCTTGCCCTTTTTGAACAAGTCTTTTTGCAAAGTGCGTGATGGTCCAAAACAAAAATAAAATGGTGAAGCCACTGGCCAATGCACTCATCATATTCACTGCTTTTGCAGCAGTTAATGGATTGTCTCCAAATAAAATAATGAAAAAACGGCCTAATAATACAAACATAGGCGCTCCCGGCGGATGCGGAATTTGTAACTTATACGCACTGCTAATAAACTCACCACAATCCCAAAAGCTACTTGCAGCCTCGGCGGTCATAATATATACAGTACATGCAATAAGGGTCACCATCCAACCCGTCCAATTATTCACTTTTTTAAAGTCCATTTTGACAGTTTTAGTAGTTGCAAACTTAACTTAATCTACTGAAAATGGGAAATTAAGCCCCGGATTATCAAAATTTTAAGATTTTAAGGTTCCCTTTAGGTTTTTTATCTTTGCGCCAATGAGTAACCAACGTTCCGTCGCATTTCATACTTTAGGCTGTAAGCTTAATTTTTCAGAAACCTCCACACTTTCAAGACAATTGGAGCAGGAAGGATTTGAAAAAAAAGCTTTTACCGACAAAGCGGATATCTATGTAATTAATACTTGTTCAGTGACGGAAAATGCCGACAAAGAATGTAGGCAATTGGTTAGAAGAATTCAACGTCATGCGCCAGAGAGCTTTGTGGTCATTACGGGCTGTTATGCGCAATTGAAGCCACAGGAAATTGCCAATATCCCAGGGGTTGATTTGGTTTTAGGTGCTGCCGAGAAATTTAACTTAGTGCAACATTTATCTACATTAGCCAAAGGACAGGAAACAAAAATATGCAGCTGTGATATTGAAACCGTCTCTGGATTCAATAGTTCATTTTCGGTGAATGATCGTACCCGTACTTTTTTGAAAGTACAGGATGGTTGCGATTACAGTTGTTCTTTTTGCACCATCCCCATGGCCAGGGGGAAAAGTAGAAGCGACAGTATTGCCAATGTAATTAAGCAAGCACAGGAATTGGCAGACAACGGGGTGAAAGAAATTGTTTTGACTGGTATTAATTTAGGAGATTTTGGAAAAGGTGGAGCGGGTAGTAAAAAGCAAACTGAAAATTTCTTTGATCTCGTAAAAGCACTGGATCAAGAAACAACAATACCTAGATATCGTATTTCTTCGATTGAACCCAATTTACTGACCAATGAAATAATTGAATGGGTAGCTAAAAGCAAAAGCTTCATGCCGCATTTTCACATTCCTTTGCAAAGTGGATCAGATGCTGTGCTTAAATTAATGCAAAGAAGATACAATAGTGATTTATATGCAGAAAGAATTCATTCCATCAAGTCCATCATGCCGCATGCATGTATTGGTGTGGATGTAATTGTTGGATCGCCTGGTGAAACAGAAGCCTATTTCAAAGAAAGCTTTGACTTTATTCATTCGCTGGACATTTCCTACTTACATGTATTTACGTATTCAGAAAGAGCCATGACCAAAGCATTGGATATAAAGCCAGTAGTTCCCATTTCGGTGCGCAATGAACGTAATAAAATACTACGCAACCTATCCTATCAAAAGCAGCAGTATTTCAATGCGCAGCATGAAGGGGCTACAAGACCCGTTTTATTTGAATCCATAAAACAAAAAGATCCTAGTGATCAAGCAATGCTGGAAGGCTACACAGACAACTATATCCGCATTATAACCCCGTATAGAGCGGAATGGAGCAATCAAATAGTGGACTGGAAAATAGTGTAAAAAAGCAGGAATTAAATAGGTGAAATTTCATTGATCTTAAATTCCACAATCATCATCATATTGAGGCTTTCAAGGCGAACAAACGCATTGTTCTTGCCCGACTTTATCACTTCCCCCCTACGTCCCATAAATAGCCCTTGATTAATTTCAACCTTGGTTTGTAAAGGCAAATTAGTCATATCAATTACTTGTATTGACTCCACTGCCAATCCCAAATATTTTTTAATGACCTCAATTTCGGCATCTCGAATAATGGCTGGCTTTTTTTCAAAATATAAAAAATTCACCACTCCCGCCGTCGACAAAATTGCGGTGTAGTCTTCTTTAGATGCTTTTATAAAAACATAAGATCTAAACAAAGGCACGTCAATAATTTTTTTTCTATCCGACCATCGACGCTCTTGTTTCTGCACTGGGCACCAACTCTCATAGCCTTTTTGCATGAGCAATTCGTCCACCTTTTTTTCCCACTTTGACTTTGTATAAATAACATGCCACTGCTTATCAGTGGGGCTCTTTTTTCTGAACTCCATTATTTATTTTTTTACAGCAATATTTGGCGATTGGAAATAGCCTAACATATTGCAAGACTCCTCAATTTGATTGTCTTTGGCTACCATTTTTAACCAAGCCTGATACCTATCTTGTTTTGTTTTATCTGGATTATTATAAAACTTATTGTAATCTGCTTTGAGCGCATTGACTTGCATGTTTTCTTTTATTTTCAGCACCGTTTCATTTTCCTTGTTGATGGCCTGCATTTGCTTCTTGTACTGTATGTATTTGTCCATTTTTAAATAGACTGGACGGTACATTTGAGTGGCAATAACTTTCAAGTTATTTTTGAATTTAACAACATTGGAGTCTACCATTTTTTGCTGCTTAGCCATAATGGACCTTTTAACATTGTCAATATTATAACTGCCCATCCAAGGCGTATATTTTGACTTTTCAATTTGATCCCAAGCTAATGCAGATGGATTGTCTTTTTCTCGATATTTTAATAACTCATATTCATCCGGCAATACGATATCAGAAGCAACTCCATTTTTTTGGGTCGAACTGCCCGTAATTCTATAAAACTTTTGGAAAGTTAACTTCACTGCACCGTATTCAGTTTGAATGCCCAATGAGTCCAGTGGACGTCCAAAGGCAATGTTTCTTTGAACCGTACCTTTACCATAAGTAGAGGTACTTCCTACAATCAGCCCTCTTTTATAATCCTGGATTGCACCTGCGAAAATTTCACTTGCAGAAGCACTAAATTCATTCACCATCACTACCAACGGTCCATTATAAATACTTCCAGGAGTCTCATCTGCCAACACTTGTACTCGCCCTTCCTTGTCTCTAATTTGAACTACGGGTCCTTTATCAATAAATAACCCTACCATTTGTACTACTTCATACAAGGAACCTCCTCCATTATACCTAACATCAATAATGATACTTTTAACTTTCTCTGCTTTTAATTTTTCAACTTCCACTGCTACATCTTTAGCACATCTAGCACCGTCTTCTCTGTCAAAATCCGCGTAAAAGTCGGGCAATAATATATATCCAATTTTGTCATTTCCTTTGGTGATAATCGCACTTCTTGCATACCCTTCGTCTAAAATAATTTTTTCTCTAATCAAAGAAACAATTTTAATGGACCCGTCTGGTTTTTTTACGGTTAATCTCACTTCTGTTCCTAAATCTCCTCTTACAAGTTTAACCGCATCGGTTACCTCATAACCTGCAATATCAACAGGCTCTTGACTTCCTTGTGCAATTTTAATGATGACGTCATTCACTAATAATTTACCCGATTTCCATGCTGGACCCCCTGGCTGAATACTGGCAATTTTAACACCATTGTCATCTGCTCCCAATTGTGCCCCAATGCCATATATCACTCCACTCATTTGCTCAGTAAAGGAGCGCTTTTCTACTGGCGCAAAATAATCGGTATGAGGATCCATTAAACCAGTAATCGAATTTAAAAATAAATCGAACTTCTTTTCCTCTGTGAAGGTTTTTTCAAATTGCTCAAACCTTTTGCGATAAGATTTTACTACTGCATTGCGTGCGTCTTTTTCTAATTCTTCGTCAGATTTAAAAACAAATTTAGGATCAGGCTTGTTGACAACTGAGTCTGCATTGTTTCTTTGTTCACCAGCTGCTTTAAGCTTAGTTTGATTGTCTCTATCTTCAATTAAAGAAACATATTTTTCAAGTGTTCTGAACTTAATGATCTTATGCCATCTATCATACCGTTCATTATTGCTTTTTGGATAATTCACACTGTCCGCATCTAAATAAACTGAGTCGTCCGTGTTAAAAGAAAATGGTTGCTTCGTAATGGAATCCACGATAGATTTTGCTTCCTTATATCTTTCATCAAACACTAAAGTAGCCGCTGGCTCAAATTCAATTTTACTACCATGAATTTCATCATCAATCGATTTGCTGAATACTTTTAAAGCATCGATATCTTCTTGTAAAAAAATATTTTTTTCAGGATCAAGCACTTTAAGGTAGGCCGTAAACACATCCTGCGAAAACTGGTCATCAATTGCACGCGGATTATAGTGCTCACTTTCTAATAAATTCCCAATAGTAGATAATAATTTTCGATGTCTTAAGGAAGGCGTCTCCTTAATGTTGGACTTAAAAGCAAAAAATAAACTACCAATTACTACGATTGTGGCGAAAAATTTCCACTTATTTTGTTTTACATATGTCATAATACTGTGCATGAAGTATTTCAAAAATAGCGCAAAAAGGCTATTCAAGCAGTCAAATTGAAGGAATCTGCTTTATTTTACCATAATTTTATAAAAAGATGCTAAACAACTTTTATTGATTACCGATTTAGTGTATTTTTGCGACCCTAAATGGAGGGCGTAGCTCAGTAGGTTAGAGCGACAGTTTGTGGCACTGTAGGCCGTGGGTTCGAGACCCATCGTTCTCCCCCTAAAACCTATCCCAATTGGGATGGGTTTTTTTTATAAAAATTTCGCCAATGCATATCCTCATTATTCCCATTATGACTGCGCTGCTAGCCTGGTTTATTGCCTGGCTATTCGTTCAACTCATTTTTAGCGGGAATGGCAAATATTTGCGCAAAGAAATGGAGTCTATTCAAATCGAAACCTTTGTAAACCAAGAGACTGCCACTTCTCAATTTGAAGCCGTGTTGCCAATAATTGACCAACAATTAGATCATTTCTTTACCCATAAAATGGGTGAAAAATTACCCATGGTCTCTATGTTTATTGGTGAAAAAACAATCGTACAATTAAAGGCTGTTTTTATCGAAGAATTAGGCATGATTTTCCCTGCTTTGGTCACTTCATTGTCAAAGTCGGCCTTCCACGGGTTTTTAAATAACTTAGAAAGCAAATGGAACCCCATTTTAGCGGCCAGATTACTGAAAAGTACCCGAAAATTTAGAATAATATCATTTTTCATTGGATTGCTATGGGGCTTCCTCCTCTATTTCCTTACTTACCACTTATAATTGCCGTTTATATAAAGCAGGCACCGGCTATTGATAAATAGGTAGATATTTGCACCCATAATAAACAATATTCTGAAATCAGCATTATAACTAATATGAAATATATATTTACTTTACTTGTACTTATTACAACGCAATTGAATAGCATAGCCCAATATCCGGGTGCTAAAACCGCTGGCGCAGGTGCCACTATGAATATGGGGCATTTTTATGGCAAAATTGTAGACCAAAACAATAAGGGCATTGAAGGCATAACCCTTCAATTGAAAGGAAGCAAGTTTGATCCTACTACAAAAAAAACAACTGAAACCACATTGGGCACGATGCTAAGTGCTGCCAATGGTGATTTTAGCTTTGAAAATATTCCTGTAATGGGCAACTTTAAACTCATTGTAACTGGTGTTGGATATAAGCGCTTGGAAAAACAATTGAGTTTTAATTTGAAAATGGGCGGAGGCCAAAGTATGCAAGAAATGATGGCATTGGTTGACAAGGACCTAGGAAATATAAAAATGGAAGAAAACGCCAATGAGCTTCAATCTGTTACAGTAAGCAGTTCTGCGAAGCCACAGTTTGAAATGGGTATTGATCGAAAAATATTCAACGTAGATAAAAACTTGGCGAGCACTGGTCAAACAGCTGTCGAAGTAATGAAAAATATACCCAACTTAAACGTGGATATTGATGGCAATGTTACTTTACGAAATGCTACCCCTACTTTATTGATTGACAATCGTCCTACCACATTAACGATGGATCAAATTCCTGCTGATATTATTGACAGAGTTGAAATTATCACGAACCCTTCAGCAAAGTATGACGCTTCTGGTGGTAATGCGGGTATTTTAAACATCGTTTTGAAAAAAAATAAGAAAAATGGATACAACGGGGGCCTAAGAACAGGCGTTGACATGAGAGGTAAATTTAATGGCGGAGGTGACTTAAATGTAAGAGACAGTAAATTCAACTTTTCCTTAAGTGGCAATATTAGAAATAATAAATCATTAAGTAATTCCGAAAATTTAAGAGACTTATTACTTACCCCGGTGCCAACAAGTGTGAACACCTATACAAATAGCATTGGCAATAGTTTATTTTCCTTTTACAGAGGTGGATTTGATTACTTAGTTGACAATAGAAATACATTGTCAATTTATGGTAACATTGTAAAAGGTGAATTTGAAAACACTTCTAGTCAAAAGATTGATTCTATTTTATCTGGCATCACTTCGCCTTCCATTGGGTTAGACAATAATTCTAAATTTACCTTTTTAAATAAAGGTGGTCAAGTGAGTTTTAAGCACTTATTTGCTGAAACAGGACACGAATTAAGTGCAGACTTTAACTATAATGAAAGTAATAATACTAATAACTCCTTCATTAATTCCTCCATCATTAATCAACGTACAACAGGTTCAGGGTATAATAAAAACTATACTTCTAATATTGATTATGAAAAATTATTCAAAAATAATGCCAAGTTTGAAGCGGGTATTAGAATGAATAACCGTAATGAATTTAACCTACGCGATCAATACAGGAACGAGATACTTGTAAATAGCATTAGTAACCAATTAAAATATAAAGAGCAAATTCTTGCTGCTTATACCAATCTTGGTGGAAAAAAGAATAACCTAAGTTACCAGATCGGATTTAGAGTTGAAAACAGAGACTATACCGTAAATGTATTGAACAAGCAAGGACAGGATTCTTTAGAATCAAGAATCAAATTACCAATTTCATTATTTCCTAGTGCATTTTTGAGTTATAAATTAAATGACAAGAACGATTTTCAATTTAACTACTCAAAACGTATCAACGCTCCTAATCCATTCCAATTACAGCCATTTGCAGATTATAGTGACCCATTAAACATTTCAGTGGGCAATCCAAAATTGAAACCTCAATTCACCCACTCTTTTGAGATTGCTTATAATAATGTATACAAAAAGGGTTCTAATTTATTAGTTACCGCTTACTATAAATACAGTACCGATTTGATTACCAATTTTATTTACAAGGATATTAATCCTGTAACCAATGATAGTGCTTTTTATAGCTCATTTATTAACGCGAATACTTCCAAAGTTTTTGGTTTAGAATTGAGCAATAAAACAGCCATCACAAAATGGTGGGATTTGAATGTCAGCTTTAATTTATTTAAATCCGAAATCAATGCAACCATTCCTGGCCAAGATGTCAATAATAACTTAACAAGTTGGTTCAGTAAAATGAATAACAATTTTAAAGTAACCAAAGGATTGTCCATCCAGTTTAGTGGACAATACCAAGCGAAAACAGTGCTTCCTCCAGGAGGTAACTCTGGTGGTGGTGGTGGTGGTGGTCGTGGCGGTGGTGGCGGATTTGGCGGAGGTGGATTTGGTGGACCACAATCAACAGCACAAGGATATAACCTACCTAACTATGAATTTGATTTTTCAATCAGAAAGGATTGGACTTTACAAGGTGGAAAAACAGCTTCTTTGACTTTCAGTGTAAGTGATTTATTCAAAACAAGAGTAATACAAACCTATTCAGAAAGTTTATTTTTCACACAGAACGTTTCAAGAACAAGAGACCAGCAATTTTTTAGATTGAATTTCTCCTACCGATTCGGAAAATTCGATGTTAACTTATTAAGAAGAAAAAGTTCCAAAGGAGAAGAGGGTGGCGGAATGGATCAAATTCCTCAATAATTTTAGTTCCTACTTAAAGCGATATTTTCAAAGCCAAGGCGATCCTGTTAAAAAGGATTACCCTTGGCTTTTTCCTTGTAACATAGGCACAAAGGAAAATTCATCAAAGGATTCTCGCTTTGCCATCCCGTCTTTTTTCTTAGTCAAGCGCAACATGCGTTGTACCGTTTCCGATTCATCCACTGGGATGACCATGATCCCTCTCACTTTTAACTGATCCCAAAGAGGCACGGGTACATTCGGTGCTGCTGCAGTGATGATAATTTTATCAAAAGGGGCTAAATTGGGCAAGCCTTCAAAGCCATCTCCATAAAAAAATTGAACATCGGGAAATTGATCGCCAAATACTTGTTCAAACTGATAGGTTTGATCAAAAAGTGCTTTTTGTCTTTCAATCGTAAATACTTTTGCGCCAAGTGATGCCAGGATCGCCGTTTGATACATACTGCCTGTGCCAATTTCCAATACCTTATCCCCTTTTTTTATTTTTAATAATTCTGTTTGAAAGGCTACAGTATAGGGTTGTGAAATTGTTTGATTCGCATCAATTGGGAATGCCCGATCCTCGTAGGCAATTTTATTAAATGCGGGATCCAAAAAATAGTGTCTTGGAATTGTGTCGATAGCTTCTAATACTTTGATGTCACTAATTCCTTTTTCTTTTAGTTGCTTTACCAATTGCTTTCGCAAGCCTTTAAGAAAATAGGCATCTTCTGTTTTTCTCATTGAAATGATTAGTTTAGTTGCATATCTCCGATAATGCCATTGATTTTATTTTGCAATTCCGCATATTTGACGTCAAATTCAGTTGCGTTGTTTAAAGTCGTATTCACGCTAAAATAAAACTTAATTTTTGGCTCAGTTCCACTAGGTCTGGCAGAAATTTTACTACCCTCCTCGGTGATAAATTGCAACACATTGCTTTTTGGTAAATTAATTTTCCAAGAGGCGCCAGTTAACAAATTCTTCCCCATTTGTAATTCGTAATCTAATAAAGTAACCACTTTCACCCCATTAATCGTCGCTGGAGGTGTTTGTCTATATTGCTCCATCATATTGGCAATTTCTTGCTGCCCATTCATTCCCTTTTTAGTAATGCTTATTAAATGTTCATAATAAAATCCATATTGTACATACAATTCTATCATTTTATCAAATAAGGACCTGCCTTTGCTTTTTTCGTAAGCAGCCATTTCGCACAATAAGGCCACCGCACTTACCGCATCCTTGTCTCTAATTTGATCCCCGATCATTAAACCAAAACTTTCTTCCCCACCAATCACATAGTTTTCTTGGCCTTCTTTTTCTTTAATTAACTCTGCAATCCACTTAAATCCTGTCAATACATTATAGCAAGCGACCTGGTTTTGTTTTGCCACTTCATTGATCATTTCAGTGGTCACAATGGTGGTGATGACCATATCGTTGGGTTGAGCAATACCTTTTGCCCTTCGCGCTTCCATCATATAGGCAAAAGCCAGGACTGCAGTTTGGTTGCCATTCATTAAAACCCATTCTCCTTTATGATTTTTAACGCCCACCCCTACACGATCGGCATCGGGATCCGTACCCAATAAAATATCGGCATTCAATGCCTTTGCTTTTGACAAACCAATACTCATGGTCTCACTCTCCTCAGGATTGGGATAAGCGACCGTTGGGAAATTGCCATCTGGCGTGGACTGCTCTTCCACCACATGCACATTTGTAAAACCAAATTCAGCCAACACTTTTGGCACCAAGGTCACCCCGGTTCCATGTATGGGCGTGTATACAATTTTTAAATCTTTTTGTGTAGCAATAATTTCAGGATATACACTTAAGGACTTTACCATTTTGATATAGGCTTCATCCATCGCAGCACCCATTAATTGAATATTGGACTCTCCGCCGGTCCATTTCACCTCGTCCACCGACTGAATCGCTTCCACTTCCTTAATGACATTCTTGTCATGAGGAGGCACCAACTGTCCCCCATCATTCCAGTAGGCTTTATACCCATTATATTCTTTTGGATTATGCGAGGCGGTACATACAACACCCCCTTTACAGCCCAAATGCCTTATCGCAAAACTCAATTCAGGGGTTGGTCTTAATGTTTCAAATAAATAAACAGTCAACCCATTGGCAGCAAAAACTGCTGCGGTGGTTTCCGCAAAAAATCTAGCATTATTTCTGCTATCATGACCAATAGCTACACTTACTTTCTCATTCGGATAGGCTTTTAATAAATAATTTGCAAAACCCTGCGTAGCCATACCAATGGTATATTTATTAATACGATTGGTGCCTACCCCCATAATACCTCTTAATCCTCCTGTTCCAAACTCTAAATTTTTATAGAAAGATTCCTCTAATTCAGCAGGTTGATTTACTTGCAAATCACGTATCATTTGCTTTGTAGCATCATCGTAATTCCCATTCAGCCAACCGCTTACCTTTTCCGCTATTGTTTGACTCATTTCAACACTTTTAAAGACTATTTAAGAATAAGGGCAAATTAAATAATTCCCCTTAAATTATACCCTAAAAAAGGCAATAGTTTTGATATGTATTATTTATAGTTAAATAACATACAATCAACCCCGAAATGGGCTAAATTTGTTGGAATCAATTTCGAATCTATAAATTACCAATATGGCATTGATTGCACAACTTGCTTTTAGCCTTATCACTGGCATCGCTTTATTCTTTTTTGGGAAAAAGCTCATGAATATTAGGAGGAATATCTTTTTGGGTAAATCACTTGAAATAAAGGACGCACCCGCTAAAAGATGGAGCAATGTGTTGATCCTTGCTTTGGGCCAAAAAAAAATGTTCCACAATCCTTTGGTGGCTATTTTGCATTTGTTTGTTTATGTAGGTTTTGTCATCATCAATATTGAATTATTAGAAATTATTATAGATGGTATTGCGGGTACCCATCGCATATTTAAACCTTATTTAGGCGATTATTACGATTTCCTAATTAACAGTTTTGAGATTTTAGCTTTATTGGTTTTGATTGCGTGTGTTATTTTTTTTACTAGAAGAAATATAGTCAATATAAAACGTTTAAGAAGTAAGGATTTAGATGGTTGGCCAAAGTCCGATGCAAATGCTATTTTAATTATCGAAGTGGTATTAATGGGCTTGTTTTTAACAATGAACACAACCGATGAAGAAGCAGACTATTTAATTTCAAATTTGCTTAAACCAATTTTTAGCGGCTTGGACTCAAGTACCCTTTCAGCGATTGAACATACAGCTTGGTGGCTTCATATACTTGGCATTTATGCCTTTATGAATTACCTACCTTATTCAAAACATTTACATATTGTACTTGCCTTTCCAAATGCTTATTATGCGCCTTTAACGCCAAAAGGACAAATGCACAATATGGTGTCTATACAAAATGAGGTTTTATATGCGATGCAACCCGAATTGGCACCAACCACTTCCACTGCACCTGACAAATTTGGCGCAAGAGATGTGATGGATTTAAGCTGGAAAAATTTAATGGACGCCTATAGTTGTACTGAGTGTGGTAGATGTAGTGCTGCTTGTCCCGCAAACAATACAGGAAAACTATTAAGCCCCCGTAAAATAATGATGGCAACCAGGGATCGATTAGAGGAAGTTGGAAAAAATTTAGATAGCAATAAAAAATTTGTAGAAGACGGAAAATCCTTACTACATGACTACATTAGTGTAGAAGAATTAAGAGCCTGCACTACCTGTAATGCCTGTGTGGAAGAATGCCCAGTGAGCATATCGCCATTGGACATTATTATTGAATTGAGAAGGTCTTTGGTCATGGAAGAGAGTAATGCGCCGGTTGAATGGAATGGTATGTTTAGTAATATTGAAAATAACTTCGCCCCATGGAAGTTTTCTCCTGATGATAGAGACGCATGGACTAAAGAAGCTTAATTGTATAAATTATAAATGGAAGCAATAAAATAAATTGGTATGAAAGTAAATACGATGGCCGATTTTCGGGCAAGGGGTGAAAAACCTGAAGTTTTATTTTGGGTGGGTTGTGCAGGTAGTTTTGACCAAAGAGCACAAAAAATCACAAAAGCTTTTGCGACAATCCTAGATAAAGCAGGTATCCAGTATGCTGTTTTAGGAAAAGAAGAAGCTTGTACTGGCGATCCTGCTCGAAGGGCCGGCAATGAGTTTATGTTTCAAATGATGGCTTACCAAAACATACAAGTATTAAATGGATACGAGATCAAAAAAATTGTAACCACTTGTCCGCATTGTTTTAATACATTGAAAAATGAATACCCGGAACTAGGCGGTGTTTATGATGTTATACACCACACTACTTTTTTACAAGAACTTATTGAGCAAGGAAAAATTAAATTCACGGATAGCAATGAATGGAAAGGCAAGTCCATCACTTATCATGATAGTTGTTATTTAGGGAGGGCCAATGATATATACGAGGCCCCGCGTAAAGTATTGGAAAGCTTGGATATGGAATTGCGTGAAATGAAAAGATGCAAATCTAAAGGACTTTGTTGTGGTGCGGGTGGTGCGCAAATGTTTAAGGAGGAAGAAAAAGGAGAAAAACGAATTAATATGGAACGTGCCGATGAAGCCATCGAAACAAAGGCCGAATTCGTCGCCAGTGCTTGTCCTTTTTGCAACACGATGATGACCGATGGGATCAAAAATAGAGATGAGGAAGTGAATACAAGTGTATTGGATATTGCTGAAATTGTAGCCATGGCGATACAATAGTCAACCACTTTTGATAATGGGCTTGTGGATATCAATCATTAAAAAAATGATGAATTGAATAATAAAAAAATAAATAGAATGACAGTAGCATTAGAAAACATATTGCCTTCTAATTTTCATCCTCAATCTAAACTGTGGATTTATCAAGCAAACCGAACTTTTACGATGGGTGAAATTTTTCAAATTGAAGAATTACTTGAAAATTTTACTGCTATTTGGAAAAGTCACGGTGAACCTGTGAAAGGTTTTGGAACTGCTTTGTATGGCCAGTTCATCATTTTAATGGCGGACGAATCATATACAACTGTTGGTGGTTGTAGCACAGATAGTTCAGTGCATGTGATTAAGGAGATTGAAAAAATCACAGGGGTTCAAATGTTTAATAGAGAATTATTGGCCTTTTGGGTGAAAGATAAAGTGCAGACCATCCCAATGGCACAAGTCGCTTATGCACTAGAAAATGGATTGTTGCAAAAAGACACATTGTATTTTAATAATTTAGTAGCCAATAAAGCAGAAATGGAACAGAAATGGATGCAGCCCATTGAAGAAAGTTGGCTTGGAAAGAAATATATAAAGTAAGCTAACTAAGGATTCCATTTACGCTTGCTCCATCATTCAAAAAAATCTATCAATGAAAATAGTATACGCAATCCCAAATTGTAATACCGTAAAAAAGGCATTGGACTGGTTAAAAGACAATAAAGTGGCATATGAATTTCATGATTATAAAAAGCTCGGCGTAACCGCTACACAGCTTACCAATTGGAGCAAACAAATTGGATGGGAGGCTTTAATGAATAAGAAAGGGGCCACTTGGAGACAATTACCCAAAGAAATGCAGGAATCCATCACCACACAAAAAGCAGCAATTGCTTTAATGATCGAAAAAACCTCTATTATACGTCGACCCTTAATTGAAGAAAATGGAAAAATAGTTGTCCTCGGTTTTGACGAGGCCGACTACAAAAAAGCCCTGAAATAATTTAGGGCTTTTTTTATCAACAGAAAGAATCAATTCTATTTTAGTTTTGCTGCAAGTGCTGCTTCTAAATCCGCCCCTCTTAAATCTTTACCAATAATAACACCATTCGGATCAATTAAAAAACTGGCAGGAATACTTTGAATACCAAATTGCACTGCAACAACGTTATACCAACCTTTTAAATCGCTGACCTGTGTCCAAGTTAATCCATCTTTTTTAACAGCATCAAGCCACTTGTTTTTGTTGTCATCCAAGGAAACTCCCAATACGGTAAACCCTTTCCCTTTAAAAGTATTGTATGCCTTAACTACATTTGGATTTTCAGCACGACAGGGTCCACACCAACTAGCCCAAAAATCAACCAACACATATTTTCCCCTGAATGAACTTAAGCTTACCATCTTACCAGAAGCATCCGCTTGGCTGAAGTCTGGCAATGTAGAACCCACTTTGCCAAGTTGTAATTTAACTACGGCTTCTGCAATTGGCCCTTTTTTTGCACTATCATCAATCATTGAATATAGCTCATTGAAATGGGTAGAGATATATGGAAAATCTTTTAATTGGAGTAAAAAATAAGCTGCAACAGGAGATTGTTTATTTGCTTTGATCAATTCAACCGCTGTATTCTCAAAGTCAGATTCACCAAGCTTAACTAAATTTAAAATTGAATCTTTTATTTTTACATCCTTGGCAGACTCGTAAGCAGACTTGTTTGCTTGTACTTTTTGAATTTTAGGCAATAAGGTCTTTACAAAACGGGAATATAATTCTTGAGATAAAGCACCTTTAATATCAATAGCTTCCGCATTATTTATATCTCCTTTCAATTCAACTTCATCATTGCCTACAAATAATCCTACACTTTTATTGCTTGAAACAAAAACTAACGCATAGAAACTGGTAAAATCTAATTTTTTAGTTAAAGAAAATTTTCCATTTACTATTTTAGCAGAGTCTACTACTTTGTTACCAACGGCATCAATTAAATAAACGATAGAATTGTCTTGTACATTTTTAATATCTCCTTGGATTTGCAAATTATTTGCTTGTCCGCCATTAAATCCGGCTTGTGCACTTAGTTGAGCAACTAAAATTAAAGCCAAAATAAATAAAATACTTTTTTTCATAAAACACTATTTTTTGTATTTGCTTAAGTTAATGTTGTGGTAACTCAAGCCAAATATAATTAATTAAATCCACTCAATTAAGTTAAAATCAGCTTAGGCTTGCTGATGCCTCTTTTCCAATACGCTTACCACATCTTTTAACAGATACCCCTTAGCTTGAAGCAATATTAGATAATGGAATAGCAGGTCTGCGGACTCGTCTAAAAACAGTTTTTCGTTATTGTCCTTGGCTTCAATCACGAGCTCAACCGATTCCTCCCCTACTTTTTGGGCAATTTTATTAATCCCCTTGGCAAACAAACTCGCAACATAGGAGGTATCAGCCGGGGCCGTTTTCCTTTGCGCGATTACCGCTTCAAGCGTATCCAAAAAACCAGTATTACTTATCTCGTTTTGATTACCCCAACAAGTATCCGTCCCATGATGACAAACGGGACCTACTGGAATAGCTTGTATTAATAAAGTATCCTGATCGCAATCTACAGACATACTTATAAAATTTAAAAAGTGGCCACTTTCTTCGCCTTTGGTCCAAAGTCTAGCTTTAGACCTGCTATAGAAGGTTACTTTTTGTAGCTCT
>CANKWR010000002.1 GCA_947487525.1 Bacteroidota bacterium | reverse complement strand
TAAAGTTAGTGGCAATAATAAAGTCACATTTATTGACTTTATTCCTAGTGCTGTGAATTTAGGATTAACAGAAACTGGAATAAGAGAGATTATTGGAAGATTATTTTATTTAATTAAAGACTAGTGATTTACCCCCTTCCTAAACAAAACATTAGTAAATGTTTTTATGATAATCTCAATGTCAAATAGTAACGACTTCTTATATAAATACTCCTGCTCTAATTGTACTTTTTTGGGGATTGTTAATTCATCTCTTCCATTAATTTGTGCCCAACCAGTTATTCCAGGTTTTAGTTTAGATACTCCAGTGGCAACTCTAAATGCCATTAAATTATCTTGATTGAATAATGCTGGACGAGGACCAACAAATACCATTTCGCCTTTTATAATATTAATAAGATTAGGTAATTCATCTAAACTAGTTTTTCTAATGAATTTCCCAATTTTAAGTAAATATTGTTCCGGATTAATTAAAAGATGTGTTGCCACGTTCGGCGTATTTTTCTTCATACTACGAAACTTGTAAATATTGAAGAATGAATAGTTAATGCCAACACGTTTTTGATTGAAAAAGAAAGGATAACCATCTTCAATTAAAATAGCAATGGCCACTAATAAAAAAATTGGGGAAAGGATAATTAAAAGAATAAGAGCGAAAAACCTATTTAGCATTGTTAAAGGAATTAAATGTTTTTAATAACCCTTCCCTGGTAGAAACTGGCAAAGTTTTATTAATGGCATTTATTAATTTTTGATTTGAAACAATAAAGGATTCGGTTAGTTTACCAAGTCTCTCTGTATTGAGAGGCAATCTAAACAAGTCTCCAATTTTTGAAATTGATTTGATTATGAACTTTGGAATATGCCAAATAAATGGCTTTTTACCCTCACTTTCTGCAATTAGTTTAATAAGTTCATTGGTTGAAAGCGCTTCATCATCCGCTATGTTGTATACTCCTGAGGGTATCTGATCATTCTGAATTAACTCATTGATCACAAAGCAAAGATTATCAATACTACAGAAAGACCTTTTGTTATCGAATGCCCCGAGTGGCCATGGAAAACCTTTGCGGACTTTATTATATAATAAATTAAGATTTCCTTTATTTCCAGGACCATGTATCATACAGGGTCTTAATATATATACTCTTTTACCATCCGGAATAATCTGTGAAAGAATATATTGCTCTGCTAACAATTTACTCTTGCCATAGTGAGTAATGGGGTTAGGAATTTGTTCTTCGGTTAAGATATTTTTTAGATTGTCGACTACGGCTTTAACTGAGCTTAGTGTAATGAATACTTTTGCATGTGAATCTAGAAAAGCATTAAATACATTTTTGGTTAATTCAGTATTTACATTATAATAATCCTGTGGATTAGCGATATTATTAAGGTCGTGCGCTTTACCAGCTAAATGAATTACAACATCTAAATTTTTCATATCTAAATGACCTAAATTTTTGTCGTAAGTGGAAATAGAAATCGTAGTATTTTTTTGTAAAAAAAGAGTTAGATTTTTTCCCACAAACCCATTTGCTCCTGTTAAAAATACTTTTTTCATTTATGCTAGTATTATTTCTAGTTTGTCTAATAAATACTCTCGTTCAAATTCTTTTTCAAAATAAATCCTAGCATTATTACCCATAGTAATTTTTTCGTCCTTAGACAGGTTCAAGAATTTTAAGATAGCTTCTTTAAGTGCAAGTGGATCTTCAGATTGGCTAACGAAACCTGCTCTTGCATTTAAAATAATTTTAGAGCCTTCCCCATCTAAACTAGTGATAATTGGTTTACCACATGCCATATAGGATTGAATTTTAGAGGGAATCGTAAGACTAAAAATTGGGTCTTTCTTAAGAGAAACGATTAAAGCATCAGCACAACTAAAGTATTTAGGCATTTCTTCACTTGGATATGAGCCTAATAAATGAAAATTGTTTACTAGATCTAGTTTTACTATCTGCTCTGTTAAATATGCTTTTAATCTACCGTCTCCTATTATAATCCATTGAACATCAATTTTATCTTTTTTTAAAAGGTCTGCGGTTTTTAATAATGTATCAAAGCTTTGAGCCTCTCCAATATTTCCTGCGAACATTAATTTGAAACCCTTAGGAAGCATGTTGTTTATTGTTTCATCGAGATCGCATTTTATGTAATAACTTTCTGTAGTATTGGGATAATAAACTAATTTATCTTCTTTTATGCCTTGATTAAGAATATAAGAAACGAACGCTTTTGACTGTACTAAAATTTTATTTGAATGATTATATATAAAACGAGTGATCCAATCAACTGAACGTAATAAATATTTGTTTTTTACCCCTCCGCCTGCAGTAATACTCTCTGGCCATAAATCTTGTACCCAAAAATACATTTTAGCTTTTGATAAATATTTTGCTAGTATAGCTGGGATGCCCACTGTAATTGGAGAAGGTTCGAATACAAAAATCTTGTCAAACTTTTCTCTAATAAATATCACTCTTAATGAAGCAAAGAATGCAAAAGATATATAGTTTATAAACAATCGTATACTATTCCCTTTCCCTCGAACAACCAAGGGGCTTCTATGAATTTTTATTCCATTCCAATATTCAATTCTTTTATTCAAGAAAGAATACCCATCAAAAAAATTTCCATTTGGATAATTTGGCTTCCCTGTTAGTACTGTAATATCATGACCTCTTTCTTTTAAACCTTGACAAAGATCATTAATTTTAAAATTTTCAGGCCAGAAATATTGGGTAACAACGAGAATTCGCATTAAAAAATGAATGGAGTGTAATGTGGATAGTATTCTTTGTGACTTAAAATCCATTCCTTCATTTCATAAATCATCTCGTCATATTTTTTTACCTTAAATTGAAAATCAACTCTTGTATTTATTAAACTTTTATCTACTTTATATTCATCATTGTAAATGATGGTGTTTGATGTTTCAAATACCTTACTTAATAAACTAACCAATTCGAATTTAGTTATTTTAACTTCATTAACTAAGTG
The DNA here is from genome assembly GCA_947487525.1 of Bacteroidota bacterium. GTDB lineage: Bacteria > Bacteroidota > Bacteroidia > Chitinophagales > Chitinophagaceae > Sediminibacterium. The sequence goes on along the minus strand of CANKWR010000002.1, from coordinate 86,382 downwards.
GTATAATCCAGTAAGATCATTATCAATTACATTTTTTATGGCGTTTAATAATTCGATGGTTGTGATGCCGGTCCAAATTGCTTTATTATAACCGAAGATATTTTCTTTTTGTTTTGAAAACCATTGAAACAATCCTATTCCATTTAAATTTAATTCAGGACCAATTATAGATGTTCGGAAAGTTAAATCTTTATGATTTACTATTTCACCAAGCGCTTTCGATTGTGCGTAAAACCCTCTACCATTTTTAAATGAACTTTCTGTGTATGAACCTTCGTCACCTGAGAATACGCAGTCGGTACTTATATGAATAACTTTTGACGTAGTATCTTTAGTTACGCTTTCTAAAAAATGTGGTAAATATGTATTTAAAAGTATTGCTTCATCAGGATGCTCTTCTGCTGATTTGTTTAAAACACCAACGCAATTAATAATGATATCTGGTTGTATATTATTAATAACAGTCCCAAGGGCTTGAAAATCTGAAACATCCATTATGACAGATGGTTTAACTATACTATCGGTTCTAGCAATTCCATAAACTTCATGTTTTTTATCGTCTTGCTTTAAACCAGTAAATATTACATGTCCAGCCATGCCGTTTACTCCTAATACAATTATTTTCTTTCTCATATTATTTATTCCAAATATCTCTATTCACTATACTTGTGTAACTCTGTATTAAGCGTATTATTTTTGAGGATACGTTTTTCTCTTTGTATTCCCATGGTATGCTTTGATCTTCAACATTGTATGTTTGAAGGCAAATTTCAATTGAATTTAGTACTTCATTTTCAGTTATCCCACCAAGCACGATACTTCCTGCATCAATTGCTTCTGGCCTTTCTGTACTTGTTCTAATACTAACTGCCGGGAATTTCATCATTGCTGATTCTTCACTAATAGTTCCGCTATCTGACAAAACACAAAAAGAGTTTTTTTGTAAATTAACGTAATCAAAGAATCCAAAAGGTGGCATTATTTTTATTAGGTCATGAAACTTGATACCGTTTGAATTAATTTGTTTTTGTGTTCTAGGGTGCGTTGAAAAAATAATTGGAAAATTATACTTTTCAGCAACTGCGTTTAATGCTTTTGATAATTTAACAAAGTTATCACTCAAATCAATGTTTTCTTCTCTATGAGCACTAAGCACAAAATACTTACCCTTTACTAAATTTAATTTTGTCAAGATACCGCTATTTTCTATATCATCAAAGTGCTTGTTTAGCACTTCATTTAGCGGTGAGCCGGTAACAAAAACATGATCTTTTCTAAATCCTTCACTCAGTAAATATCTTCTTGAATGTTCTGTATATGCTAAATTGATATCGCTAATGTGATCGGAGATTCTTCTATTTATTTCTTCTGGAACATTCTGATCAAAACATCTGTTTCCAGCTTCCATATGAAATATTGGAATTTTTAATCTTTTCGCTGCAATTGTACAAAGTACGCTATTTGTATCCCCTAAAACCAACAAGGCATCTGGTAATTCTTTATGTAAAACTTCATAGGATTTCGCTATTACATTTCCGATTGTTTCACCTAAATGAGCACCTGCAACTCCTAAAAAATAATTTGGTTTTCGAATACCTAAATTTTCAAAGAATATTTCATTTAGTTCATAGTCATAATTTTGTCCAGTATGTACAAGAATATGATCATAATTAATATCAGCTAACCTAATTATTTCAGCTAATCTAATAATTTCAGGTCGTGTACCTAAAATCGTAACAAGTTTTAGTTTTTTCATTTAACTTATATTATATCCTATACTTTTTAATAAATTTATCAATTCTACTTCGCTCAACCTTTTGGTATTATGTGAATGATATTCTTCAATATTAGCTATACTACCTGATCCTTCAGTGAAATATTTATTATAATTCAAATCTCTATTATCTGCAGCAAGCCTATAATAATCCCCCAAATCTTCTGCAACTAGAAACTCTTCTTTAGCAAGTAATGTTTCGTATAGTTTTTCTGCATGTCTTGTGCCAATAATTTTAAGTTCAATATTTGATTGATAAATTTTTAACATTGCATTTGCGAGTTCCCCAATGGTTGAAGCAGGAGATTTCTGAACAAGTATATCACCGGAATTACCATGTTCAAAGGCATAAAGAACTAAATCAACTGCATTGTCTAATGTCATCATAAATCGAGTCATTTCTGGATCCGTAATTGTGATGGGTTGATTGTTTTTTATTTGCTCATAAAATAGTGGGATTACAGACCCTCTAGAAGCCATCACATTACCATAACGTGTGCCTACCAAAATTGTGTCGCCTGAAATTCTTGACTTAGCAACCATTACTTTTTCCATCATTGCTTTGGATATGCCCATAGCATTAATTGGATAGACTGCCTTATCTGTACTTAAACAAATAACTTTTTTTACTTTTTTATTAATAGCTGCGTTTAAAACATTTTCAGTTCCTAAAACATTGGTCTTTACTGCTTCGATTGGATAAAATTCACAAGAAGGTACTTGTTTTAAAGCTGCCGCATGAAATACATAGTCAACGCCAGTCAAAGCTGAGTTGATACTATCGTAGTCTCTTACATCTCCTATATAGAATTTTACTTTTTCATTCTGTAAATCAACGCGCATATCGTGTTGTTTTTTTTCATCGCGGCTAAAAATTCGAATTTCACGTATATTGGTATTCAAGAATTTTTTTAAAACTGCGTTCCCAAATGAGCCTGTACCCCCAGTTATAAGTAAAGTTTTATTTTCAAACATTTATTTAGATTTTTTTATGAATAATATTCAATTAAGGTTGAAAGTCCTTGATATAATGTTATTTTAGGTTGCCAATTTAATTCCGATTTTGCTTTTGAAATGTCCGCAACTGTATTCATAATTTCGTCTTTTCTCCGCTCGTTTAATGATTCTATGGATAAATTGGTACCCGCAATTTTTTGTAAAGTTTGAATTAACTCAGCGACAGAATAACTTTCCCCTGAACCTATATTAAAAATTTTGTAACCGTTGATCGTATTAACTGATGAAATTATTGCGGTTATCAAGTCGTCTATATAAACATAATCACGTTTTGGTTCCAGATCCTTCACTGTAATTATATTCGAATTTTTTATTTGTGATATTAATGAAGGTATCAAAAAATCCTTTGGTTGACCTATGCCATAAACATTAAACGGTCTAATTATTGAAATATCCAATGAAAAGCTTTTACAATAAAATCTACATGCTTCTTCTGCGAGTTGCTTAGATAATGCATATGGATTTAAGGCATTAACAGTATCCTCTTCATTTATTGGTAAATGTAGAGGATTGCCATAAAGATATGAACTCATGAAAATCAAGGACGCATTATTAGCCTTGCAATAATTTAAAGCCTCTATTGTTCCTAGTAGATTACACTTTATAAATGTGGAGGGGTCAGACCAACTTGCAGGAACAAAGGATTTTCCAGCCAAATGAATGACGACATCAACCTTCGGAAACTTTACCCAAGTTGAAGGATTTGACACATCACCCCAACTACTATCCACTGGAAAAACTTCAAATCCAACCTCTTTAAGTTTAGGTACTAAATGTTTACCTATAAAACCAGAGCCGCCTGTAATTAAGATTTTACGCATTCAAATCTAATTTTTGAGATGAATATATTGGTATTCCAAAATATCCAATAAAGATTTATTATAAATAGAAACACGGTATTTCTGATTTGCCAAATTAAAATTAATTAATGCAATTTTTTGCAAGTCAGAAATATTAATAACTATATTTTCAAGTACTTTTTTTATTGATTCAGAATTAGGGTCATTAAACTGAAAGCCATTTATGTTATCTGTAAAAATATCTAAAATGCCGCTTTGGCCAGTTGTAATAACTGCACATCCACTTGCATAAGCCTCTAATATCGAAACGGGTTGGCCTTCAAAAAAAGAGGTAGGTAAAGCAAAAACATGTGCAGCTGAATATAAGTTTCTTTTTTGGCCATCCTCCACCATTCCATGATATTGCATATTTGGAAAATCTGCAATCAATTGTAAAAATTCATTTTTTTGAGAATCAAACTCGAATCTTCCTGCAAAATCTATTTGTATTTTATTTTTAACTTCAGTTGATAAGGAAATGTATGCTTTTGCAAGTTCAAGATAGCCTTTTTTGTCAACCATGTTACTCATGTAAAGTATTCTTATACGTCTTAGTTCTTGAAACTTATTAAGGATTAATTTTTCATCTAAAAAAAGATAGTCTAATGAAAAATTAGGGACTGTGAAAATTTTATTAGCGTCGACAAAATCACTGAAAACAACTTTATGAGATTCCCCAGAAATTATTACACCAGTCATTTTTTTTATTAACCACTTATTAATTTTATGTATCAATGGATATTTATCCCATAGAAGTCTTTTAATACTTCCACCATGCAGATGAATATAAAAAACAGATAACTTATTGTAACAAAGTAAATAAATAAAAATATCTTTTAGGTTTCCAGCAAATGACTCAGAAATAGTTAAATATATCACATCAGCATTTTTTTGAGCTTTTCTTACTTTAATTAGAATACTAAAAATTTCAAATATTCTTTTAAAACTACTTATGCCTTCAACAAAACTATTTTTATTGAAATTAACTACTTCAACCTCATGTTTATTAACTAAAGCATCATACAAGACTTTTGCTACAAGAGAATGACCTCCCAAGGGAGGAGGTAAAGGTGCAATAAATAGAATCCGCATTTATAAAATTAGATATGTGTTTACTAAAAATATTTTTGAATTAATGCTTTTTTTTCACTGGGGTTTGGATAATTGATTAAGACTGCTTTATAAACTCCTTTAAAGACAAATAGGCTACCTGCAGATGCACCTATAATTTTATACTTACTAATTAATTCTCCAATATCATTTAAGGAACCAGCTCCTCCTAAAACCGTCATAGGAACGCTAATTGATTTTCGTACCTGGTCAATTAAATTGATATCATAACCTTTCATAACTCCATCATTATCTATAGAATTTACGACTATTTCACCAACACCTAGTTCCTGCATTTGTATAGCAAATTCAAAAGGACTTAATCCAGTTGCAACTTCTCCATTGTGTGTAAATATTTCATACAAACCTTGTTTATTTTTTTTCACATCCATTACTACGATTACACTCTGACTTCCCACCTTGTCTGCTATTTGTGTAACCAATGAGGGATTCGTAACTGCAGCTGAACTTATTGCAATTTTTTCGACACCTAGTCCGAAAATTATTTTCGCTTCCTCAACAGTCGTTATACCACCTCCATAGCAAAGTGGCATTCTACATTGTGAAGCCCAATATTCAATTGTTTTAAAGTCTGGTCTTCTCTTTTCTGCAGTTGCATCGATGTCTAAAATCATGAGTTCATCAACCTGCTTTTCATTGAATATCCGAACCGCATTAATAGGATCGCCTAGATATTTGTGCGATTTAAAATTCACACTCTTTACCAAGCCTTTATTTTTTACTAATAAACATGGTATAATTCTAGGTTTAAGCATTGGTTAAATTTGCAAAGTTTTTTAATAATTGAATGCCATTTTGGTGGCTTTTTTCAGGATGAAATTGAACACCAAAAATGTTATCAGTGCCAACCGCACAAGTGAAATTTCCACCATAATCTGAAACTGCTAAAACACTCTCTTGTCTATTACTATGAAAATAAAAAGAATGTAAAAAATAAAACTGTGCTTCTGAATATAGTTCATCAAATAAAGGATGCTTAACAACTGGTATTACATCATTCCAACCCATATGAGGTAAATGCGTTAATTGATTCATTTTACTTACGTCAAATTTTTTAACTTCTCCATTTAACCACCCTAAACCTGGCAATGTACCCTCGCTACTTGAAGCTGCTAACATTTGCATCCCAACGCAAATGCCTAATACTGGTATCTTTTTGATTAAAACTGCTTTATCAAGTGCTTCTCTCATTCCAGAATGATTTAATCGATCCATAGCGTGATCAAATGATCCAACACCTGGTAAGATTAATTTAGAAGCGCTTTCAATCTCAGCGGCTGTTTTAGCCATACTAACCGGTATGTTTAATTGCCTGTAGGCATTTAAAAAGGCTTTTATGTTGCCAACACCATAATCAATTAAAGTAATCATTTAAAAGTTCTTTTTTCTAAACCTATAAATTGCATAATTCTTGTTCCTAAGTTTATTATTTTAAGTTTATTTCTATAGTCCATATAATTCTTATTCTCCCCATTGAATAATTTCGTTAGTTCTTCAACACTTAAATCAAGTTTTTGTGCAACGTATTCGAATTCCTGTATTAGAGTCTGTTCATCTAATTCAGGCCTACTTATACGATCAAGGGCTGCATCTCTATTCATTTGGTTCGTTAAAATTAAACTAGAAAAATGAGCTTTTCTTCTGTCATAACCAAATTTTCTAGGCAACCAGAAACTTTCGAAAAATCTAGTGAATCTTGATTCATGATGCTTATGTGGATAAGGAGTCCAATTAAACTTATCATGCAATAATTTAATTGCCTCTTCTTTTATAAATGGCACATGGTCAAGAGGTTTTACAACTCGAACACCATTTATCAAACGATATAAAATTTTATATTTAAATATATCACAGGTTGGAAATGTAGTTAAAGGAATTTTTCCAAATTTTCTATGAATATCATTTATATAGGTCATGTCTGTTTGATAATAAGCACCCCATTCAAAAGGCTCTCTTACACATTCAGTTGAAAAATTTCCACCGGTCAAAATATATTTAAATTTATTTTTTGCTGCGAAATTATAAAGCGAAGAAAAGAAAACTAAATCCTGCGGGATATCAATATCACGTACCTGAGATTTTATAAATGCCAATTGAAGATCTTTCATCTCATCCCAATTTACAACTTCAGTATAAAGATCTAACTCCAAATTATCAACTATTGAATGGATATTATGTGTTGATATGTCTGAATTCCATCCAGCATCAACATGAAAAAGCAATGGTCTTAAACCAAATTTTTCTTTTGCCAAATACACTAAATAGGAGCTATCTAAACCTCCACTTATACCTATCAAACAATCATGATCTTTCCCTTCGCCATCTTTCTTTATCTTCTCGATTACTTTCATGATGTGCGATTCTCCTCTTTCGTCAGTATTCCAATTGGGTAGTATTGTATTATAATAATTCTGGCAGTATTCACATACCCCTTTCTCGTCGAAGGTTATGGAAGAATCGGTAGTATCCATAATACAATTTGTACACATTTGATAGGGCCTATCATTCACTTTAATATTTCTGTATTCTAAACTCATAATCGTATATTTTTTAAAACTTCAAATTTTAAATTTTTTAATTTAAGCTTAATATAGGTTCTCTAAATTTAAAAAATAATTTAAAGATTTTATAAGTAAAAATAAAACCTAAGAGATCTAACAGCAACCAATCTAAACCAAAACTGTTTAATAGTGTATAAAATATTGCAATTACAATACCTCTTTTAAAAATTGCAAAATATTCATATTTATCTGTGATTTTTAAATAAACACGCTTTATCATAAATCCAATGAAAAAAATTGGAATCAAAGAAAACCATTTTCCAAACATTACATAAAATTCACCGTAAAAAGTAAACTCGTCCGATTGATACGATTCGGGAGTTATTTTTGATTTTAAAGGGGTGCCAAATTCAGGTAGATAAATAAATCTCATTGCATTTGATTCCAATGGAACATCGAATACATCAAACCCAGGTGATAATACATTATCTGTTATGCTTTTGAAAAAATATTGAACACTTAATATACTTTTGTACTTTTCTGAATTTGCCATTGTTTCTGCAGTATAATCCAAAAAACCAACTCTATCGAAAATTGGAGAAAGCAGAAAATGTGCGTCCTCTTTGATCGTTTCAATAATATTGAATTCACCCAATACTTCAAAAGTGTCTTTACCTATTACTGCCCTATTTTCCTGTAATTTTGGTCTTAAAAAAGTAGCGAAAAGAAAGAAAGAAACCATAAGTGGGACTAAAATAATAAGACCAACAATTGTCCATTTTTTTATTTTAATACATGAATGAATAGCTAGTAAAGAAAATATACAAAAATTAATAATCGTTAATATTGCAGATCTACTTCCAGTTAAAGTTTGTATTAAAATAAATAAGATAAATCCAAATAACAATATGACAAAAGTAACTTTACTTAATTTATTTTTAAAAACAAACAGGTAAACAAGAATCATAAACAAGATCACAGATAACTTGATAAATAAGCCAGATAAAATATTAAAAACAGCACCGATTACAACAAGATCTAAGATACCTGCTAGTCCCAACATGTAACCAATAAATAACACAATTACAACCGTATAAGTTTTATAAGGTTCGCTCTTTATTTCATCTATTGGATTAATTTTAGATAATTTCTTATTATTTAATGAAAGTCCTGCGAATAAAGAAAAATTTGCACAAATAATAAAAACAAGTGCATAGTTCAAATTATTTACATCGAAAGGGAAGCGATCAAAAACAACTGAATGAAAATCTAAAGAAAGCGTCAATATTCTTAAAATAAAAAAAGCAACCATTTGAAAGCAAAGCAGAATGAGAAATGGATCTCTACGTCTTTTTTCAATAAATAAAAAAAAACTTATTTGAAAAGATAAAAATACTCCTATTATTATAGTATAAATATTTACATATTTAGTTGGCCCAATATTTAAATAGCTAAGAATGAAAAGTAAACAAAAAATTCCGTTTAACCATTTTAAGATGGAATTTAAATCAACTAGTTTAGTTTTTTCTCCTTGTTTCATTTAATAATTAAATTGTACTAAAGTTTAGTTTAAGTTTCATATTTTCAATAAAAGATATTTGTGTTACAAATAATTTTCTGGATGCAATTCAATTTTTCCCATTTCTTATAAATAACTTTTTCCTGTTTTTAGGTTAAAAAAGATACATATAGTTATAAAAACAAAAAATGTTTTTGCTTTATAAAAGTAAAATAGATTGTAAATATTTAAAAATTATGAATTATCATTTATTTTAAAAACACACATTAAAAACCCAATTACAGATAATAATTTTTTATTAAATTTTTTATTTCCAAATGATTTTACATAAAAAGATTTCGCTGATTCATACAAAGAAAAAAAATGATTAATACGTGCTGCGCTAAAATTAAAATTTGAGATTGCCTGCTTTTGTTCTTTACTATTTAATAGGTCTATATATGTATCTAATACATGTTTCAATTTTTCTACTTGCTTTACAGAATAAGAAATATTCTCATCTTCCCTATATGCTCCTAAACTTTTATTAATATATTTAAATTTATTAGTAAATTGTGAAATTCTTATCCAGTAATCATAGTCTTCAACTGCAACAAGTTTTTTATCTTCTGTAATTTTACCAACAAAATCGACTACTTTTTTTTTAACTAATACACTAGAATTAATGATTGCATTCCCATTTATAATTAAATCTTTAAAAATATTTTCTTCTAAATTCCTTCCTCTTGCAATACGTTTCTGCTTATTTAAACCATTAAAAACATCAAGATCATGATAAACGAAATCATAATCTTTAAGAAATGGCACTGTGATTTCTAATTTTGTAGGATACCACCAATCATCAGAATCTAAAAAGGCTATAATTTCACCTTTTGCTTGCAGTATTCCGTGGTTTCTTGGTCTTGCAGGTCCACCAAAATTGGTATCCTTAATATAATTAATTATAAGTGAACTATTAAATTCACTTATAATTTCTAATGTATTATCAGTAGAACCATCATCGCATACTAATACTTCAAAATTTTTAAATGTTTGTTCTTGAAGTGATTTTAGGCATACTCGTAATTGATTTTTTCGATTAAAGGTTGGAATAATAATAGAAACAATAGGTAAATTACTACTCATTATTTTTTAATTTGATAAAAAAATATTCAACTAAATGTTTCAGTGTTCCTTTGAAAAAATAATATAGAGGCCACCTTTCTTTTGCTTTTATTTTTGGATAAACATTTAGAAAACAGTTTAACCATGCCTTTTTATTTTCAACTAAATAAGAAAACCAAACTGCTCCAGCACCTATTTTTAATTTATTCTGCTGAATCTCTATTAATTTATATTGATTAATATGGCCATAAAATAAGTTATAAATTTCATCTATTTGAGTGGCAATTTTAATACTACTTCTAATGGTTGTTGGATGTTGTCTAAAAAAATTAAGCGGGTCTGATAAATAATAAAAATCGGTTATCTCAGTCAAGTCTAACCAAAATGCCCAGTCAGCTACAACTAAATATCTATTAGATAGTCCATTTACTTTTTTAAATAATTCATGTTTAATTAAAGCAGCACTTAAATTTGGGATTACGCAAGAAAATGAAAGAAAGTTTTTCATAACTAGTCCATTTATTAAAGCATTTTTTTTTATAGCTGCCTTAAACTCTCTCTCTCTTCCAGTGAAATCATTTGCATACACCACACCATTTTTATCAACTAAATTACTTTTTGAAAATACTACACCAACGGTTGGATTTTTTTCAAACGCTTTTACTAAGAATTCAATTTGATTAGGTTCAGCAAAATCATCACATTGAGCAAATAGTAAATATTGTCCTTTCGCAAATGAAGCTCCGTAATTACTAGCTTTTACATAACTCCCAGAGTTGATCGTTTGCAATTTTAAACTAACCTTTTCTAAATGTTCGTATTGCAAAAGAATTTCTTGACTACCATCTGTTGAGCAATCATCTACTATTATTATTTCATAATTTGTATAGGATTGGTTGATCAAGCTATCCAAAGCCTGTTTGAGGTACTCTTTATGATTAAAACTCGTAAAAACGATACTAACTAAAGGTTGAAAATGATCATCCATTTAATAACCCTCTTTCTTTTAGTTCTCCCAAAGATTTTTTATAATCACTCGTGTCTTTTGGAATATCATTTTGTAGTAATGCCCAATCAATAAAACTATGTAATCCTTCTTTGAAACTCCATTTAGGTTGAAATCCAATTGTCTCATGGATTAAAGTGAGATCTGCAAAATTGTGACGAATATCTCCTTCTCTAAATGTGCCAGAAATTTTTATTTTGGATTCACTTTTTAAATATGAAACTATTTCATTCGCAACATCTAATACTGAAATTGGAATACCACTTCCAACATTTAAAATACATTGTTGAGTTTTGTTCAATTTTAAACAACTTACTGTAGCGTTTACCACATCATCAATATGAACAAAGTCTCTACTTTCAAGACCGTCTTCGAAAATATTTATTTCCTCATTCTGTAGCGCTAGACGAGTAAAAATAGATAATATACCTGTGTAAGGATTTTTTAATGATTGTCCAGGTCCATACACATTTTGATACCTTAATGCATAACCAGTAATATTTTTTAAACCTGCCGCAAGTATTATCATTTGTTCCTGAACTTGTTTAGTAATTCCATAGAATGAGGATGGATGGATTTTCGAGGATTCAGTTGTTGGCTTAACTTCTAAGTTATATTTTCCTGAAATAGGACATGGAACTTCAAAACTATCTTTTACATTATTAAATGTCCTTGAATTTGGATAAACAATACCAAATTCATTTGAAAAATATTTTCCTTCTCCATAAATTGAACGTGATGAAGCAACGATTACTGTTTTAATATGATGGTTTTCATTAATGATATAATCACACAAATTTGCGGTTGCTTGAATATTTACATTTGAATAGTGTCCCACTGCATACATGGACTGTCCTGTTCCTGTTTCAGCAGCATAATGAATGATTGCATCCTGACCTTGCAGCGCTTCGTAAAGTACTTTTTTATCAGCTACATCACCTATTATTAATTTTACTTTACCAATTAAGTCAGCAACTAATTCATTATTTTGCCCATGAATTTGAGGTAAGAAATTGTCTAAAATAGTTAGCTTATATCCATCATTTAATAATGCCCTTGCAACATTCGTTCCTATAAAACCTGCTCCACCAGTTATCAGAACTCTTTTCATGTTTTTTAAATTAATTATTATCTTTTTCTTGAACCCATTGCCTCGTATTGAAATCAAATCGTTTTATAACACGTGCTGGGCTTCCTACAGCAATACAGTAATCGTCGATGTCTTTGGTAACAACAGAATTGCATCCTATAACACTATTTCTTCCAACACTAGCACCAATTATACATACATTTTCTCCTATCCAGCTACCAGATCCTATGATCACTTCTTTTTTATATATCACTTCTTGATTTTTAATTGGAATTTTAATATTTTCATACCCATGCAGGTTATCAGATATATAAACATTGTTCGCCAAAAGTACATCATCCTCGAGCTTTACTTTCCTTACAGAAGTTATGTGGCAATAATCACCTATTGCACAATTATCTCCAATCTCAAGCATTGGGACACGGTCATTAATTTTTAATGCTAATAACCATCCACCTCTTTGCACTACAGAATTTCTACCTATTGAAATATATTTTTTCCCTTGTACCCGAACAGAAAAAAAAACGATGGATCTAAAATTAAGTTTATTGAAATTGAAGAAATTTAATAAATAATACAATAAACCTGGAATTCTTCTAATGTAAGAAATCACTTTAACATATTTAGGAATGACTCAATATTTTTAAATGCTTGATAATTATGCTGAAGCCATTCTTCTGAACGATTCCACCATTCAGATTTTAATAAGGAAATAATTTCATTTTCTTTAAATCTATATTTCAAAAGTTTTGCGGGCACTCCCCCAACTATTGCATAGGGTTCAACATTTTTTGTTACCACAGAACCAGCAGCAATAATTGCACCTGTGCCTATTTCCACACCATCCATTATCAAAGCCTTCTCTCCAATCCATACATCATGACCAATGATTGTTCTTATTGAAGTTTCAAATAAATCTATATCACTATATTTTTTTACTAAAGGGGTATTATTTAGAAAAAAAACAGGATGTGTACTTATACCATCCGTTTTATGCATTCCTGGTCCAATACTTACATTTGAAGCAATAGAACAGAATTTACCAATCTCTGCATTAAAAACAGTGGACTTTTTTTGGATGTATGAATGATCGCCTACCAAGCAATTATCCATTAATACATTATTAAAAATAATATTGTATTTACCGAATTTTGTATTCGTAATATTGGAACCATTATAAAATTTACAGGTTTTATTCTCTTTTTGTAAATTAACCAATGACTTTATTTCATAAGTTTTGTAATAAATATTCCTAATTATGTCTCTTATAAACGAAATCATGCTGTTGCTCTTATTAATTTTAGTTTTATAAATAATGGCATTACATAATTATTGATATTCTTTTTGAACGCTAAAGATGAAAAATAGTAAATAATAAAAGCAAACATTACTACAAATCCATTATAAATAAAATATAGCAATAGATTTAATTTACTTTTTTCTATCGGCAAATAGTCTCGCGTTAAAAAAGTAAATACAAAAATAAATATAACGGGCAAAACTGCTGGCAAAAATAATTTGCCTAAATATTTCCAAAATTGTTCTTTCAAAAGAGTTGTTACGATGTTAAAATATATAATTGCAACAATAAAAAATGCAACTACTTTAAAATCAGCAAAAGCTTGAAGACCCCAAAATTTAAAAGTAACAAATACCCCAAACCAATATATTAATGGGAGCATAGCATTAGTAATATATAACAATTTTGCTTTTTCATAAGCCATAATTAAAATACCGGTAGGAGAGGACAAAAAGCTAAATAAAAAACTTAACACTAGAACTTTTGCTATTGGAACAGAATCTGCATATTGACTTCCAACCCAGCAAAAAATAAAACTTTTTATGGTAATTGATACAGCCAAAACAGGAAAAACTGTTAATGGAAGTGCCAATATTAAAACCTTGCCGAATAACTCATGCAAACCATTAAAATCTTTCAGCCCTACGAAATGGTTAAATTTTGCTATAAAAGGACCAAAAATAATTCCAAAAATAGATCTAAAATACTCCATCAAGGTAAAGCCAATAGCAAATATGGCTAAATATTTAGAGCCCAGTAATTTTGAGATTACAAAAGGGTCTAGTTCATAGAATAATATCCAACATAGAGTAAGAAAAATTGAAATAAATGCAATTTTTTTTGTTTTTAAATAAATTTCTTTTGAAAATTTAAAAGATTTAAAAAATAATTTTAAATCATACCCAAAGTTTTTTTTTGCAATAAATAGACCTATGACTACAGCAAATAAACTACATATTTGAGAGAAAAGAAAATAGTTTACGATTGGATAACTCTCATTACTGAAAAAAATAATAGCAAAAATTATTTTAATTACATTTGCTATTATTAGAATTCTTTGGAAAACATAATCTCTTAATCTTACTGCAAATATCATTTGAACGATTCTTTGCATAACAAAAACAGGAGAAAATAATGCTAAAATGATAAGTAAATCCTCGGCGATACCCCTTTCTTCATCATTCGCTAAACTGCTAATTAAAACATCTGGATTGAAAGCAAGAAAAAACATTCCGGCAGCATAAAAAAAAACAAAAACTAAAAAGATATAGCCTGTAAATCCAACAATCTTAATTTCTTCCTTTAAATTATTTTGAGCGCTATATTCCGAAGCAAACTTCATTCCAGCACCTAAAAAACCAAAATCCGCATAAGACAAAAACATATAAGAGGCAATAACGAGTGTGTAAATCCCATATATCGTTTGATTAGAAGTAAGATATGGGGTAACAATAAATATTGCAGCAAAATTGAAAAATATAGAAACAAATTGCCAAAAATAAATTTTTAAAAAAACACTCATCACTAAATCTTCTTTTTTATTTGTTCAGTTTCATTAGAAAGTAAAGAATAAATAAATTCAATATTCTTTTCAGTATTCTGGCCGTCAAGCGGCCCAATATATTTTTCCATTACCTTTTTTTGCAGAAAAGGCTCAAATATGTCAGAGCCTTCTAAAAATAGGTTAATAAAATTTGATAATTCTTTACTGTTATTCGCCGTTACTAGCTCACTTTTCCCATCAAATGGAGGATCTATCGATTGGCCGTCGTTCTTAAAATATATAACCGGAATCCCAATGCAAGATGCCTCGAAAACAGTTTGTGAATAGAAAGTTATATATAAATCCGCTTTTCTAATAACTTTATCAAAACGTTCTTCCTGAAGAATGGTAGTTTCTATAGCAGGAAAATATTCATTAATAAACTCCCTATACAAATGAATATAAGAATTAGATCGCGCTTTCAAAATCAGATTAAAAACAACACCTGACTCTTTTAAATATAGTAGTGAATTGTAAATGCCAGACAAGAAATCAAATTCAACAGCTAAAAACGAATTGAGATCAAGTAACCCAAACCCTGAAGACCCAATAATAATCGTTGGATTAACCCTATTTATACTTTTTGGGAGCTCCTTTGCATATCCATCCATACGCGGATCACCCAAAGGGATTGCGTTGGCTGCTCCACTGTAATAATATTCCCTAATTGATTTACTGTAACAGTTGATCCAATCACTGTCTTTAGCATCAGTCCAAAAAGGCAAATTCAATAACCCGTTTATTATCATAAATACAGGAATCTGATTTCGAAAACAATACTGCATCAACAATCTATTATTAATCCAAAGATCGGTAACAGGGATCATCAGGTCAAGTTTTCGATTGCTAAAATATTTCTCGATACTTTTTACTTTGCGAATGGCATTAGGTATTTCACTTTCAACAATAGGATAAATCAACCCATACAAGATTTCACTTATGTTATATCCTTTATATTCCCAGATATATTTTGGGTTTATTTTAAAACGTTCCACATACTCTTTTACAAGTTTTTTATCCACTTCATAGTTTCGATAAAAAATTCTTCTTTCAGTAAAGATTTTTTTTATACTACTGTAATTCTCGTTGTATACAGTTATATCCTTATAATTTACTAGTTTTTGAATGATTGGTATTGTATTATGATGAGTACTAACAAATATCGAATTTCCATTGAATGAAAAAAGAGGATCTATGATTTGTTTTACAACATCTATAGCATATGCAAATGCTTCTTTAAGTTTTCTATTTATTGATTTTATTTGTTGCTTTTCCTTCATCCATTTTGTAATGGGAAACCAATAGGAAGAATAAGTATCAACTTTCTTCCCTCTCACAGATAAATAAGGAATCCCAGTATGTTCAAAGATTAAAAGGATATCATCGGGAAGTGCTGCAATTATCAGGTCAAATTTCAACTCTTTGATAAGAGTAAAATTGAAGAAAAAATGACAGAAATAAGTAACATCAGTTAGCACATTTAAAAGTAGCGCATCCCCGATACTATATCCTTTGTAAGTAAGAAGGGGTTGACCATCTTTATTCCTGTACCAGTTTGAAAGAAAATCATGCATTTTTATATTTAGCGGATCTAACCTTTTATTTGGCTGAAAAAAATCTGCATAAGTGACTAAATAGCCATCGTCTTCAAGCATTTTTTTTAATCCGAAATCAAGACAAAACACAAGATCAGTTTCTTTAACACATTTTTCTTTACATAGTTCCCAATAATTACGGTCAGCAATTATAAATATATTACTGAATGAAATTGCTTGTACCCTTTTTAAAAAATCTTCTCTATACATGAAGATTTTTTAAAAAATTTTGAAGCCATTTATCTAATTCTCTAAAAAAACCAATCATACAAGCTTTTTACTAATCAGATAAGAGTCGTTCAAATAAACATATTCGAGGCTTGAGTTAAAGAAAGTATGACTTACATCTTCCAACGATGAGCAAATGGGATTACCGTGAAGATTTAGACTCGTATTTAACAAAGCTGGTGTTCCTGTAATTGCATAATATTCCTTTACCAAATCGTAGTATTCAGGATTGCCAGTTTTTGAGATAAACTGGGGGCGACATGTTCTGTCATATGGATGAGTTCCAGCTTTGATTCTGCTGTAATTTTGATCTTTCGTTTTAAACCCAAGTGTCATATATTTTGATTGTATTTGCTTGGGATTCACAAAATAATCCTCTGTGAAATCTTCCAATATACTTAGCGCAAAAGGCATCCAAAAATCTCTATTTTTGATTACCTCGTTAATTGTTTTAATAACTTCAGGGTCATTAGGACTAGCTAATATACTTCTGTTTCCTAAAGCACGTGCACCGAACTCTTCTCTTCCTCTTACAGCAGCGATTATTTTTCCTGATGCAATCATTTCAGCAACAGTTCTATGACTGACATTTTTTTCTATCCTACAACTATTTTCTGGAAAATATTGCGATAATTCAGCATCAATTGTATCTTGTGTGATTTCATTCCCAAGGTAAGTATTGGGCAAGTGATTTGAGTTAAACCCATTTAAATAATAACATGCACCCATGGCAAGTGATTCATCTGATCCTGAAGCTGGAACCTGAAGGGAATCCACAATGTCCAGTTCTGAAAGGATCATGTTCATTTTTATATTCATAGAAACCCCGCCGCTAATACAGAAATCCCTTAGTCCAGTAATCTTATGAGCTTGTTGAAACAATTCAGTTGTCAAAACCTCAACGAATTTCTGCACTGCCCCAGCTATATTATCAAACCTGTAAGGCTTCAATTTTTCCATCAAGTAAGCGTACATATCAGCCGGCCTGTGTTTATGAATAACTAGAGCATCCTCAACCTTTAATAAAGATTCATATACATCGTTATATACAACATCAACATATTCACTTTTTGCATAAGGATCCATCCCCATCACCTTAAACTCATGTTCATCAGGTTTCATACCAAGCAAAAGAGTAGTAATCTTATAGATTCTACCAATATCACACTGTCCTGTACTTCGGAGCTTTTCGGCCTTACCATTGCTAAAATTCCAAACGGTTAAATTGAGGTCGTCACCAATACTATCCATGGTAATAACTATACAATTATCGGCTTTTCTTTCACTGCCAAAATAAGCATAAAATGCATGGCAGGTATGATGATCTAGGAACACAACATTTTCAATTCCAACACCAGATTGTTCACAAACAAATTCGGTCAAAACCTGCCTGAATTTTCCCGTATTATTTAACATTTCTTCAGTACTTTCAAACTTATCAAATGGCAAATAAGAATTTGCTCGGTTTTTATCTTTTTCAGAAATAATCTTTTCATAGTATGAAGTCACATCTTTTCCTTGCAATTTTGGTCCGTAAAATTCACTGCCATAATGATTATGATAGTCTTTCATGTTATAATAATGGTGAATAGGGTAGGCTGCCCAGAAAGCAGACAAATTAGTAGTAGAAAAACCTATTTTATTTATTTGAAGTCCATTTTCTTTCGCGTAATTAAGACAAAAATCTATAGACTGTTTTGGATAACCACCATGATTTTTCAACTTACTGAAACGCTCTTCCTGTACTGCTATAACAATTGAACCATTAACCATTAAAGCGGCGCTAGCATTGTGCCCCGCATGAATACCCAAATAAATTTTTACCATTTTATTTCGATTTTAAATAAATTAATTTAATATATAGTATAAAGTTTAATATAATCCCAACATAATTTTATTAAATAGCAGTAAAACCGCCATCTACTATCAAATTATGTCCAGTAATATAAGACGCTTCATCGCTCAATAGAAAAGATACAGACGGTGCAATATCTTCAGGCAAACCCATTCTCCTCATAGGTACTTTTTTTTCATATTGCTTAACAAATAACGCATTTTGCTGATCTAAAATTCCACCTGGCGAAACGCAATTAACTCTAATTCCAAAGGGGCCATAATAAGAAGCCAAATAACGAGAAAAGTTTACTATTCCACCTTTAATTGCCGAATATGCAGCAGGCATTGTCATATTAGTACCTTCATAAATTGTAAAGTCAGGACCTACAGTTCCATAAATTGACGAGATATTCACGATGGAACCAAATTCCTGATTTTTCATTACCCTAAGTATTTCTTGAGCGCAAATAAATATACTATTAAGCTGTAAATCAACATTTTTTTGCCAAGAAGTTAATGGTATGTCTTCAAATTTAGTTCCCCAGTCTGCTGTTCTTGGGTAAGCATTGTTTACCCATCCATCAATTACATTATATTTTTCAAGTACTTTTTCAATGCATTTTTTTACAGAATTGACATCTGTAACATCACAATTTACAATTCCTTCATCAAGGTTATCTATAACGTTGACCTCTGCATTAATAGCAATTGCACCGTTACTCAATATGTTTTTGACCAAAGATCTACCAATCAAACCACTTCCGCCAGTAACTACAATAATTTTCCCTTTTAAACTATTCATGGATTGCTAATTTCAATATTTCTACAGCATAATCAAAGTCATTCATGGTTCTTTCCCTTGCCAGAATACAATTAATAAAATAATTCATTTGATGCTCATAAGTTTCTAAAATATTAAAGTCGTTTTCAAACAAATTTTGATTGTTAGTTGAAGAGTGCACTTTATTTTTTATTATATCAATAACTAAAGTCTCATTCTCAGTAATGATTTCGATTTGCCTTTTTGGATCTTTTCTAAAATAATTTAGTACAATTCCTGCAGTAAAATCTGGATATTTAAAAAAATATCTTGCATTATCTACGGCGCTAATATGTAAAGAAGAGTTATTGGTTTTCATATTGATAGATTCAATTGGAAAACCGAATAGCCATGTACAATAATCTATTTCATGGATTAAATCTAAATGTACCCCGCCCCCCTCTTCATCATTAGCACTATAAATTGTTCTAAAATCTTTCCCCGGGCGCCAATCAGGTAAAAAAGAGCCTGAATATGCATTTACTTCATTTATACGAGGATGGTTAACTTCAAGGTAATGCTTTATAAATTGTAGTGCTGGATGAAATCTTAAATTACAAGCAATATATGTTTGAATAGAATTTTCATGTATTTTATCGCTTAGTTGTTTAAAATTATTAAGATTACTTAAAACAGGTTTTTCGATAAATAGTGGGCAATTCAACCCAATCATTTCATTGATGGTCTGCTCATGAGAACTTGTAATGTTGGATATTATTATAAATGAAAGGTCTTTTGGAATATCTTTTTTATCAAAAATATTGATCACATTCAAATATTGATCACAAAGGCTGTTTGTTCTTAATGCAAATATTTGAGCAACCGGGTATAACGATAAAACTGCATTCACATGCTTTTTTCCTATTGAACCCAATCCAATTATTAAAATTTTCAAATTTTAAAATCCAATTTATTGTGTATCATCAAATATTCCATAAACTCGAAATCAATTGGATGATCTAGATCAAAACAAATATGTTCTAATTCATAAACTAATGATCTTTCAGTGATAGTTTTTAGTATCTCTTGGTCAAAAAAACTCCTTCTGTAAAAATAAAATGAGGCATTAAGTTCATATACAATTGGAGCAGATTGGCGTGTTAAAAAATTGCCCTTTTTAACTAAGCCATAAAATCCATTTTCTTGGATTTCAACCATATTAAAATAGGGATTTCTACTTGCCTTATTAACTGAAAAAAGATTTAGTGCACTTTTATTTTCTTGTAATAATTTAAAAGCCCTTTCTAAATCTTCGACACTTCTTAAAGGTGAAGTTAAATCCAAATCTAAAATGTAATCATACTTTTTTGTTCTATTCTCTTCTTCAAATACTAAAACATGTTGAAGGGTTTCTGCTTTCCCAGCGTTATCATTTGCTAATTTTTCAGGTCGGAAATAATTTGTTGTTACACCCAAGTCAGCAGCTATTTCAATAATAGACTTACTATCTGAAGATAATGCTATATCAGCTTTATATAATGCTGCAAATTGTTTAGCATGCTTTATGCTATAAGCAATCAATGGCAAGCCATTTATTATTTTTATATTTTTCCCAGGTATTCCCTTAGAGCCTCCTCTACCACAAAGTGTTATTAATATCTCCATTAGAATTTTATATTTTTAACATCTCTTTGTGCCTTTTCAAAATCTTCAGGGTTCCCAATATCTAACCAATAACCAACCAAAGGATACGAAATCACCTTTTGACGATTTTTAATTAATGCTTCGATCAAATCAGTAGCATTATAATTTGTATCTTTTGGAATTACTTGAAGGGCAGATTTCTTAATTAAATAAATGCCTCCGTTTGAGTAATAAGTATAGGTTGGTTTTTCCTTAAAATCTACAACAGCCCCATTATTGGTTTCAAGTACAGCATAGGGTATATTAACTTGATATGGAATAGTAACAATCGAAATATCTGCATCCCTTTCGATAAAATCTAGAAAAAAATGTTCGTAATCAAGATTGGTTAATAGATCCGAATTACTAACTAATATATAGTCGTGTTGAAAATCATCTATTTTAGACACTCCTCCAATTGTTCCTAAGGACTGATTTTCCCACACGTAGTTAATATTTATATTCCGAGCAGAGCCATTACCAAAATAAGATTCAATTTGTTCTCCAAGATATTTTACAGAAATCCAATAGTCATCAATTCCATATTGCGCCAATCTTGAAATATTATGATCAATTATTGGTTTGTCACCGACAACTAATAACGGCTTGGGAACAGCGTCTGTTAATGGTGATAATCTTTGCCCCCTTCCTCCAGCCATAATTACAGCATCAATAGGTAAATAAGAGCGCATTGTTCTAAAATTAATAACGTTCACCACCTTTTCGCTCTTGTCAATGACTGGAATTATTCTAAAATTATTTTCCCTATATTCTATTATTTTATTTAAGTCAGACTCCCCTTTTCTTACAAAACGTGGATTAGATTGTATAATTAATTTTAAAGCATCATGAATGGTATAACCTTTTAATAACCCTCTACGAATATCACCATCTGTTAATGCTCCAATTAATTCATTTTCTTCGTTAACTGCAAATAAAATTGCATCTTTCCCTAATTCATTTAACTGGACCAATGCTTGTTCAATAGTGCTCTCAAAATGAATTAAATGGTCTTTATAATTATTCACTAAATATTTTTTAAAACTGTAACAATTTTTTTTGCCGTATTCCCTTCACCATATGTATCAATTTTTTGAGTTGGGTCAAATTGAGCATACTCATTAATTGCATTTAAAATTGATTCCTTGTTGATGATACATTGTTTAATATTTGATGTGCGTATTCTGCCTGTTTGACGCTCACCAAGATTTATTACATATTTCGGGAAAAAAGATGCTTCTACAAATCCACTAGAAGTATTTCCCAATAAAAACGAACAATGTTTCATGCAACTCAAATAGCCTAAAGTGCCAAATGATTCCACTGCGATAGCATTAGCAGTTGTATTTACATAATCAAGTATCACTTCTCGAATAACTTTCCCCATTGTATCCGCATTAGGCATTGTAAATACAAATTGAAATCCTTCAACAGAATTAAGAGAATTGATTATTTCTCTGATATGATTACCGTTTTTTTCAAACTCAACTGTTTCTGGATGAAAAGTTATTAAAATTGTTGGTATCGCTAAATCGATATAAAACTTTTCTTTAAATTCTTCTATTGTTAAAAGATCTAGCTTTTTTAAATTATCAATGCTTAAAGCACCAACATCGTGTATTCCATCCTCACTGCCTTTTAATTCTTTAATTTTTTTTGCGTAAATATCTGTAGTCACAAAATGTATTTGAGACATCAAAGTAATTGAATGTCTCAATGAGTCATCAATTGATCCGAGTGTAGTTTCTCCACCATGGATATGGGCTATTTTTTTTCCAAAAGGTAGCGCAGCAATACATGCAGCAAACATTTCAAATCTATCACCTAAAGCAATTATCAAATTAGATTTATCGTTTTTCCATACCTCGCTAAATTTTGTTATTGTATCTCCTATTGATTTGGAAATATCAAATGCAGCATCGCCTAACGGCATTGTCTCAATTTTTAAAGAGATACTAAAATTATCATTAATGATATTTTGAATTGTAAATCCATATTCTTGGGACAAATGAGTTCCGAAAACAATAAGATCTAATTGAAAAAAATCATCTTGTCTTAATTCCTTTAATAATGGCAGATAAATACTATAATCAGCTCTTGAACTTGTGAGTACCGATATCTTCATTTATAATAAATCGGTTTTAAGTAATTTGTGTTCTCCAGGCAGATCTTTGACCGACACACTTCCTACTATTTCGTCAACTTGCATTGGAGAAATCCCATCCCCTGGCCTTTTCATTTCCAAATCATTTAAGCTAATTATTTGTCCTGCTTTAACCGCATTTTTAAGATGAATACTCTTTCTTGCAATTACCATATTTTTTATTTCAGATTCACTTGGCTTTTTTTGGGTGTCGCCTGAAATTGCTTTTTCAATATTTTTTATTGCAATCACCATCGCTTTTAATTCATTTGGTTCAAGTGAAGCAGCATGATCAGGACCTGACATACTTTTATCTAAAGTAAAGTGCTTTTCTATAATTTTTGCTCCTAAAGCAACAGCCGCAATTGGCACTTCAATGCCTAAAGTATGATCCGAATATCCAATTTCAACTCCTATTTCTTTTTGAATTTGTAACATCGCTAAAAGGTTTACATCTTTAAATGGTGTAGGATATTCTGTATTGCAGTGCAAAACTGAAAGTTCGTTTTTAACTACACCATTTTCAAGTAATACCTCAACTGCTTCTTTTATTTCTAATAATGTTGCCATTCCAGTAGACAAAATGATTGGTTTTTTCTTACTTGCAACATGCTTTAAATAGGGTTTGTTTGTTATTTCACCTGACGGAATTTTAATAAATGGGATTCCAATTGAGTCTAAAAAATCAATGCTTTCCTCATCAAATCCTGTGGAAACAAAAACGATGTTTTTTGATTTTGCATATTCTATGAGTTCAAAATGCCATTCATTAGGGATTTCTAACTTTTTGAGCATAGCAAATTGAGTTTCTTCTTGCTTATCTGTATTGTTTTTTTGATAAGCTGCTTTTTCTGCTTTCTTACTTACTAGTTTATCTGCTTTAAAAGTCTGAAACTTTACGTAATCGGCTTTGGCCTCCGCTGCTGCATCTATTAATTGCTTTGCTAGTTCTAAACTACCATTATGATTTACGCCGGCTTCTGCAATAATTATAACTTTTTTCATTTTAAATAAACCTAGTAGGGTTACCTATTATTTTTTTATGATCAGGAATATCATGTATTACAACTGAGCCCGCTCCCACAATTACATTCTCTCCTATATTTACTCCTTGCTTTATAACTGAATTTGCTCCTATAAATGAGTTAGCACCAACCCTTACACCCCCCGCCAAAACTGCTCCTGGAGCAATATGCACAAAATCTCCAATTTCACATTCATGCTCAATAACAGCGGCTGAATTGCAAATAACTGCTTTTCCAATTTTTGCGAATGCGTTTATTACTACTCCTGGCATTACAACAGATCCGTTTTCAATTATAGCACTCGTTGAAACGATTGACTGTCTATGAATGACCGATGGCATATTGATATTATGCTGCGTGAAATAATTGTATATTTTATTACGAACTACATTGCTTCCAATACCTAAATATGTATTACATAATTGCAACTCGGCAATTATTGCAGGGGAATTTTCTTCTCCTAAATAGGTTAATCCAAAAGGGTTTTTTACTTTGATTTCTTTTTCGCAATATGCAGATACGAATATTCCATTGCTTTTTAAAGAATCTAACACCACATACCCGTGTCCGCCATATCCAATAATTACATTTTTATTTAACATCTTACACTACTTGGGATATTAACAAGTCTATCCGCTATCCATATACTATTTGACAAGTCTGTTTTAAAACAATTTTCAAACATTGGAAGCGTATGCATTAAATTCCACACTGGTCTTGATATTACTCCATTAGAATTCGTAAATTCTAAAAACAAGTCTCTTTCTTCACCACTTTCTAGTATGAGTGTGTTGAGCCAAAAATTGGCTTTTGCTCCATTTATTTCTTTAACATATTGAAGATTAATTTGATCAAAAAATTGAGCATATTGCTTTGCTAACATTCTTTTGTTTTCAACAAATAAATTCAATTGTTCTAGCTGGGCACATGCCAATGCAGCATTTATATTTGGCATTCTATAATTAAAGCCAATTTCATCGTGTATAAATGACCATGGATGTGAAACCTTAGCTTGAGTACTTAAGTGTTTTGCTTTTCTTGCAATCTCAGCGTCGTTCGTGATGATTGCTCCGCCCCCGCCACAGGTAACTGTTTTATTGCCATTAAAACTAAATGTTCCCATCAATCCAAACAGTCCAGTATGTATTTCTTGATAATAACTACCTATTGACTCAGCAGCATCCTCAATCAAAACAATGTTATACTGTTTACAAATTTTACTGATTTCATCAATTCTGCATGGGAAACCAAAGGTATGCATCGGAACACATGCTTTGATCCTTTTACCAGTTTGCTTATTATAAGTAAAGCCATCTTTTTTTATCTCTGAGTATTGCTCCAAAAAATTCAATAATGAACTTGGTGACATGCCTAATGTATCTTTATCGATATCAATAAAAACAGGAGTAGCCTTTAAGTAACTTATTGCATTACAAGTTGCAATGAATGTTAAACTTTGAGATAGAACCTCGTCTTTGTCTTCTACACCTGCTAAAATCATTGATAAATGTAGAGCGCTTGTTCCATTTACAATTGCTATTGCATATTTTGCGCCAGTTATTTCACACATCATTTCTTCGAATCTATTTACAAATGAGCCAACCGAAGAAACATATGTAGAGTCAATTGTTTCGATTACATATTTTTTTTCATTACCATTAAATAGGGGTGCATGTAGTGGGATTTTTTCAGAACCTGGAAATAAACCCTTTATAAAATCAGTTATTTTCTTAAAATCTTTCATTACATTTTTGAATCTAAATATTTGCCAGTTTCCTTATGGTCAAAATCGGGAATGATTTTTACGAACTCATTTAGTAACTTATCCTTATCCCAAACTAAATCCTTTTTATAAGCAGTAATATTATCAATGAATAAATTTAATTTACTATCATCAAAGTTTAAATTGCTTTTTACAATTCCTAGATTTTCAAAGCGATCTAAATCCAATTTTTCTCCTTTAACATAAAATTCTTCAAAATCTTTTTCGCCTGTAGTATCGCTCTTAGAAAATAAACAAGGCCATTTTTTTTCCAAGGGTAATATATTTATCAACACTCTAGCCTCTTCTTCTGTTTCGCATACATATGGCTCGTAACCTAAATCAATTAAATACTTTTTTGCTATTTCTGCAAAAGTAATTAAATGTAGATTTTCACTCAACTTAGGAAAAAAGATATCTCTATTCTCGCCAAGCAAACATGACATTAAACAGAGCTCGCCAGACTCTTGTGGAGTTACGAAATAACGTTTAATATCATTAGGTGCAACTATGGGTTGCTTTTTTTGAATTCTTTGATTAAAGCCATGTAATAAAGAGCCATCTGAAAAAGCTACATTCGCAAACCTTGCAGTTGAAATTGGAATATTCTCGCTTTCGCGCATTAAAAACAATTCCATTATTCTTTTAGATGCCCCCATCATATTAACTGGATTTGCAGCCTTGTCTGTTGAAACACAAAAATATTTCTTAGTGCCATTTTCAATAGACTGCCTAATTGTTTTTATAGTATTAAAAACATTAACATCTATCATTCTCATTAATGTAAAAGGATCTTTTTCACTTCTAACATGTTTTAATGCTGAAAGATTTAAAACATAATCATATTTTCCATCACTCTTAATAAATGCATCATACTCTATCGAACCGATATCTAAAGAAAATGTTCTAAAGTCGCCGTCAATATATCCGAAAGTGCTTCTTATATCTCTTACTAACTCAACCATGTTGTTTTCACTTATGTCAACAACATGAAGTTTTAGTGGATTTCTTTTGAAAATTTCTTTTACCACGGCCTGTCCAATTGAACCGGCTCCACCAATAACAAGAAATGAAGAGGCTTCAATGATACTATTAATTTTTTTAGAATTACTAATTATATCTACCTCAAATAAAGGCTGTTCTCTGCCAATTAGATTTAAAATATTCACAGTTTTATTTTAAAATTAAATACCCATCCCCACCACCTTCGCTACGCCATTATTTGCATTAGAGCCATCCAACTGCTCAAACACACTATTGTTGCTAATAAACTCAGGCACCAAGGCCTTCATTAAGGCCACCAATTCATTTTCATTTTCGGCACTATTCACGAGCCTTCTAAATTCATTAAACTTAGTTTCAATATCCTTTAGGGCTACTTCACGCACTTTGGCAATCATGATTTTTTCATGATAGGTTTTAAGGGTGTTTTCTGAGTCACTCAACAACTCCTCATATAATTTTTCTCCCGGTCTTAAACCACTATAAGTAATGTCAATATCAATATTGGGGATATAGCCATACAAACGAATCATTTTTTTAGCAAGGTCGGCAATAGTAACTGGCTCCCCCATATCAAAAACAAATATCTCTCCTCCATTACCCATGCTACCTGCTTCCAATACCAATTGGCAAGCTTCCGGAATGGTCATAAAGTAACGGGTAATATTGGGATGTGTTACTGTTACAGGGCCTCCCTTTATTATTTGATCCTTAAATCGATTAATCACCGAACCATTACTACCTAGTACGTTGCCAAAACGCGTTGTAATAAATTTAGTGCTATTGGCAATTTCCTTTGAAAGTCCTTGTACATAAATTTCAGCCAAGCGTTTACTTGCACCCATTACATTGGTAGGGTTCACCGCCTTATCGGTACTCACCATTACAAAGCGCTCCACATAATGCCTTACCGCTAAGTCTGAAATTAACTTCGTACCCAACACATTATTTTTTACCGCCTCACTCGGATTTAATTCCATCATGGGAACATGTTTGTACGCAGCAGCATGGTATACATACTGTGGTTGGAAATGGGTAAACATATCCTCCATTCTTTGCTCATTGGTAATGTCCGCTAAATAGGAGATACAATTTACATGCGTCTTACGTTCCTGTAACTCTAACTCTAATGCATGCAAAGGCGTTTCAGCCTGATCACATAATATGATTAGTTCGGGATGATAAGGCAATAACTGTCTTACAATTTCACTGCCAATGGATCCTGCCGCACCAGTAACTAGTACTCGCTTGCCTTTAATTTGCGCGCGTATTTGATGGTTGTTAATTACAATAGGATCGCGTTCCAACAAATCCTCAATTTTAATACTTTGTAATTGCTTACTATTAAATTTACCCTCACTCCATTTATTATAGGGCGGAACGTTCAACACTAAAATATCATGGTTCAAACAAAAATCAACAATGTCGTTTTTGCGTTTAGTAGGTAAAGTAAAGCTGGCAATCACCAATTCATCCACCTCATTCACCGTAAGCATTTCAGTAAATTCATTAAAGCTTACAATGGGCACCCCATCCAATGCCTTATTTGTTTTTTTACGGTCATCGTCAATAAAAGCCACCAAATGAATATTGTTATGGGTATCATGTTCTAATACACGCTTGGTAGCTACCCCTGTTTCGCCTGCACCAAATATCACCACCGTTTTTTTCTTCATCTTATAGTTTTTCGCATAAGAGAATAAAAACTTAATGCCTATGCGATAACTAATTAAACTTAAAAAGCTAAAACTAGCATACAGTATAATTAATACATTGTCCAACACAAAAGCATTGGTGGACTGTTCTGAAGCTTTGGAAACCAACAGCAATAGGGAGGAAGATAAAAATATGGCTACCAGTATGCGAATAGCATCCTGAAAACCAGTATAGCGTACAATACCGGTATAAGTTTTTACACTTGCAAAAATTAAAATATTGGCAATGATTAATAAAATAAAGGTATTAATCAGTGGGTTCCATTGCAGGCCACCAAGTTCCAAATTTTGCTTGATAATAAAAGCAAGGAAAAAGGAAAAACAGGTTACCCCAATGTCCAATAAAAATATAATCCAACGTGGGACAATATTAATTTTTTTAAACCTGGTAAAATTATTTGATGGTGCCATACAGCTTAATTTATATTATGAATGCATTAACCTTTGATACAGGTGGGCAAATACTAAATACAGTACCGTTAAAAATCCTGCTAAAAAACCACCTAATACCAAGGCTTTTAACTTGCCTAGTTTTTCCTTTTCTAAGGGAAGAATAGGTTGGTCAATAATTTGTATCAATGGGGTTTCTTTTCTTAAAGTAACTTTAGCCAGTTCCAATTGTGCCACCAATTGAGTTAGTATGGCGGTATTGGCTTGTACATCCACTTGACTCCTTGTTGCAGGGGTACGCCTTACATTAAAAGCAGGATTTAAATTAAACACATTGTCCGTAGCTACGGCCACATTTACAATGGCGCCATTTAATTCCCCGCGAATACTATCGGCCTGCTTTTGTAAAATATTTACATTGAGTCTTGATTTTTTACTTTTGGTTTCAATATAAAACTCCGAAGTTTCTTTAGCCAATTGCTCACAAAACAATTTTGAAAACAGTTGGTCCTCTGTTTTTACTTCAATGCTAATAATGCTTACTTTCTTGTCCTTTTGTGCAATGGTTAAATTCTTTTTTACAATACTAGAAGAGATTTCTTGTAAAACCGAATCCTGTTGTAAAGTAAATTTAGATCGGTCATTGGTGGGCAAAAATTGAATGTTTTTGAGTTCAGGTTTCTTTTCCCAAGTTTTTCTTAAATCATAACTACGCATATAATATTCCGCCAAGCTAATATTTTCCTGTTGCCCATTGGCTTTAGTATAAGGCACTGCATTGAGTAAAGTTTTTTCAATTACCAAGCGGCTCTTCATTAATTCTAAAATATTGCTACTGGTAAATAAACCACCACCACCCGAAGCACCTAAGTCAATACCAAAACTACTCGCCAATCCAAGTGCACCACCCATGCCCCCACTTTTTTCCTCCTCCAATACAAAAGTCATCACGGCTTTAAAGGTTGGTTTTTGAAAGTAGGCAAATACAAATCCGCCAAGTCCGCCAAACATACTAATGGCAATAATTAATTTCCACTTACTTTTTAAGTAAGTAGCCCATTCCTTAATTTTAAAAATCAATTCCTTTAGGGATATCTCATCGGATTCAACTGCAGGGTTGGATTGTTGATGTAGTTCGCTCATGATTTTAATTACTTGTTTAACAATGATATTGTTGCCAATGCTGCAACTACTTGTGCAATAGTAGCTACCATAGCGGTAATAGTGGTTAAAGGTTTATCCTTTTTTTCGTTGGTCTCTGGCAATACCACTTCACTGCCTGGTTTGATTCTTGGATTAATTCTAAACAATCCAAAATGTTTGGTTCGCTTACTTTTTCCATTGGCATACACTACATAAGCCCTGCCGCGTCTTGCATACTCACTGATACCTCCCGCCGCACTAATACACTCGCCAATACTTAATCCGTCGCGGTACACAATATTGGTTGGCCTTAATACACCCCCACTAATTTTTACACGGTTGTCCATTTTTGGAATGACAATTTCATCCTTATCTCTTAACACCAAATCCAACTGACTTCCTGGCTTTTTCATAATGGCATTAAGGTCAATGGCAATTTGATAATAATCCCCTTCAAGCTCTTTGTATAAAATTTCTAAAGTGTCTTTAATATTTTTTCTAAGTTTATTTTGTGCAGCTACATCTGCCGCATTGGTTCCATTGGGGTCATTCAATGTTTTTGTTAAATCCTGCTGCTCGGCTTGTTGTTGTGCTTTTTGTTTTTTCAAATAAGCCTGCTCAATACTTGTTTTATTTTCATCGGATCGTAAAGTATCAATTTGGTACCTGCTTCTTTTAATAAAGGCACCCTCACTATAAGCATCTCCAATTAAGCCTCCTGCTCTTTGTACAATATCACTTACCCTTTCTACTCTCTTGCTTAAAGTATATCTTCCTGTATTTTGTACCTGTCCATTAATGGTAACTACTTCGGGATTCGTGAAACCAGCTTTTTTAGTAATAGTCACCACATCCATGGGTTGTAAAACATAATTTTCTTGTCCTGGATTAAAGCTAAGGTCTCCATTTATTTCCGTTCTTAAAATAGTAGCGGTTTGATCGGAATTTACTTTGTCCGTAAACTGTACCATTCTAGCAACCTCCACTTGTTTATTGGCTGCTTGCGTAAAGCCACCTGCCATTAAAATTAAATCCTTCACCGTCATGCTATCAATGTAGTTAAAGCGGCCCTGTGTTCTTACCTCTCCTAATAAATCAATGCTTAAAGAATCACGTAATTCTAAAATTGAATTAATATACAATTCATCCTCTCTTTGCAACAATAGGTTTTGACTTTGATCCCCTTGCAATGCTTTGAATAAATTAATACTTACCAGCTCCTTTAATAAATTCGGTTTTAAACGAATTAATTGTGCACGTCCTGTATAAGCGTCCTCCTTTAAACCATCGGCACGTTTTACTAAATCGGCAATGCGCATGCCCTGTGATAATTCATATACATCCGGACGAAATACGGCGCCCGTTAATTTAACCCTGTTTTGAAAACGATCTAAAATTTTAGCAACCTGTATCACATCACCACCCTGTGGCACATAAGTACTAAAGTCAGCAGCGGCTAAATCCTTGATGGCTTTTTCCTTGTCATTTTTTTGAATCACTTTTACCCAAGCGGTATACGCTGTGTCATCAAAATTACCTGCATACTTAATAAACTGATCAAAGGTTTCACCACCTACTAATTCAAAAATACCTGGACGTTTTACTTGTCCCTTAACTTCAATTCTATTTTTATAGGGAGGCACTCTTACTACATCATGGTCCTTTAATCCTATGTTTTGAGATTGATCTCCACTTTGCATAAAATGGTACAAATCAATTTTCTTAAATACTTTATTGTCTCTAATTAATTCAATTGCTCTGTAACTACCAATCTCACTTGGACCACCCGCTAAGGTTAATACGCTTAGCACAGTGGATAAAGAAGATACACTATAGTTAGCGCTTTTGTAGGCACCAATCACGGTTACTTGAATGGTTCTAATATCCCCAAGGGTTAATGCCAACTTTGAATCCCCTCTGCCAAGGGTGGGATAAGCCGTCTTCGCCATTTGTTGTTTTACTCTTTCAATAGCTGCTTCAATGGTTAAGCCCGCTACTTTTATTTGTCCAACGTTGTCCACTTGGATACGCCCTTCATTGCTTACTTTTAAATCGGCACTGTACTCTTGTACACCATACACGACTAATTTCAACACATCGTTCGGTCCTATTTCATAGTTTAAGGGCGTTGCAATATTTTGATTCTCTCCAAAACCTGTGGTGTTGGGATTAAATAACTCTGATCCATAAATTAATGGATTCACCGGAGAGGGTTCCACATTGTAGGCTCTTGTGGAATCAACTGTGGCACGATTCGACTTTTGTCCAACTGTTTGTTTAGACAAAGGCGATTTATTGCCACTCGCACCCGTTTTCACAGACTGAAGTCTTGCTTTTAATTTTGCAAACTCAATAGGCGACATGCCTTTAGCAATTATTTGTTGCTCCACCTGATCAATGGTAATGCCATTGGTTTTTAATTGCTGTTGAATTTGTGCAATTTCAGCATCGGTTAATGCATCTACTTTTACCGTACTAATATCCTTGCCTGCTAAAAAACTTTGGGCTTGAATGTTTTGACTTAAAGCAAGTACAAAAATGCTTAACAATACAATTTTTAAGAGTCTCATATTTTGAATAAATGGTTGGTCTAAAAATGGGGCGTTTTTAAAGCACATGGCTACGCCTTTCTAAGTCACAAAAATGGCTGTAACTGATTAAAAAATAACGCTTTACAGAGTTATTTCTATGATTTGACAAAGATATGCCAATTACTTAATATTTATAGAATATTCGGTAATAAGTAGCATTAAAAAACTGCTAAATTTCTATTTTTGGGGGGAGTCCTTAGAAGGTAGTCGTCTTAAAGCAACTTTACCTAGTTAATTGGTACATGGTTAAGGCCGCTCTTTTTATTAAAAACGGCAATTCCTGTAGGTTTATTGTTTCACCAGGGGCATGTGCTCCTTTTCCAGAAGCGCCAAGCCCATCAATACAGTCCATAAATTGCGCTACATAGGAAATATCACCGGCGCCGCGGGAACCCGGATCCCCTGCTACCGTTGCCCCCATCCCCATTTTTTGGGTGACCGTACTTATTACAGCTCTGATACTGTCATTGCCTGGGGTTGGGGCCATACTTGGGATGCCATCCATAAACTGGATGGTTGCTTTTGTTCCTTTAAGGCTTTGATTTACAATGCTTTGCATTTTGTTTCGGGCATTTTGCTTCTGCTGCTCGGTTAAAAAGCGCAGGTCGCCCGTAACCACTGCATTGGGGGAAATAATATTGGTTTTACCTATGGCCGTACCGGTTGCCTTGGCCTCCTCATACTGCATATCGGACCCGCCTATGAATACCCCTGGGTTAAAAGTGAGGTATTTTTCCTGACTGAGCTCCTCTCTAAAGGAATTTACAATTCTTGCCGCCTCATATATGGCACCGTATCCTGCATAATCGGTAAAAACACCGCTACTATGTCCCGTTTTTCCAGTCACGTTAAGCTTCCATCCGCTCGCACCCCTCCTTGCGGTCGCCACCGAGTTTAATCCGTTGGCACCTTCAAAAGCCAGGGCAATTTCCGATTGCTTCGCGGTTTCTATAAAATCACCCCTACTCACCGACCTCGGATAACCCGCCTGCTCCTCGTCGCCAGTGAGATAAGCAGTGATTGCCGCATCCTTTAATAATCCCTGTGCGTTTAATGCTTGCAACGCAATAATCATCACCACATCACCCCCCTTCATATCGTTCGCACCCTGCCCTGTGGCAACACTATCATTTAATAGCGTAAAAGGATTCGCCGGCATATCCGGTTCAAACACCGTATCCAAATGTCCAATTAAAAATAATTTCTTGCCCTTATGTTTTTTGGTAATTGCTTTTTGATTTGTTTTTGTTGCTGTCGCTGTTGTGGTAGTTGTTGTTGTGGATGCAGTGCTAGTCGTAGCTGCAATGGCTGCGGGCGTCCTTGCGACCAAATGCCCTGCACGTTGAATAGAATCAGGCATCTCCACCCAATGGGTTTGTAATCCAGCTGCTTCCAATTCCTTCGCAAAAAGGGCGCCCACTTTTTTTACTCCTTCGATATTTAAGGTGCCGCTATTCACATTCACTGCATCCTTCAACAACGCAATGGCCCTTGGCATATTCGCATCAATGTATTCAATAATCTTTTGTTCTTCCTTATTTAAAACCTTGGTATCCTTTTTATCCTTTTTATTTTGCTGCGCATGCGCTGCAGTTTGTATAAACAACGCTGTAACAATCAATAAAAAAAGGGACAGTAGGTTTTTTTTCATAGGAATAGTTTGTAAAAACAAATTTAATCAAACTGTAACGGA
The DNA here is from genome assembly GCA_947487525.1 of Bacteroidota bacterium. Taxonomy (GTDB): domain Bacteria; phylum Bacteroidota; class Bacteroidia; order Chitinophagales; family Chitinophagaceae; genus Sediminibacterium. Next base: position 51,992 of record CANKWR010000002.1, on the reverse strand, counting down.
ATATTCAATTTAAAACTAAAGTTGCGGCCCATATTAAATACACCCATTCGTCCAGTCTCTAAATTTTCAGCAGTATATTTTAACCTGCTCAAATGATTTTGATAGGCTACATCGGTTAAGTTTTGTGCCATGAATGCAATAATAAATAAGGGCTTGCCCTTACGAACATACTGTGTGCCAAAACCTACATTGAACAACTGATACCCCGCTGTTGCAGTTTCGGTATTGTTCCCAGTAAATGGATTGTTTTGGGCAAATACATTGTCCAACTGCAAGGAAAAATATGAATTTTGTAATGATCGTTTACTATTTTTAAGCTCATACCTTAATTCTGAAATCCATCTTAATGGTGGAATATTGGGTAAATACTTACTGCCGTCAATGGCTTCTGCAAAAGTTCCTTTTACATAAGAAAATGTATTTTCAATATGTAATCCATCAATGGGATGCGGGTGAATATCTAAATTAAATTCAGCCCCCATTAAATTTGCATTTTGTTGTTTGTACTCAAATGCAAACAATGCATCGCCTTCTTCATTTACAATAATTGAATCAGCGCCATTATTGCCCATTAGTTTTTGGTAAAAAATATAGTCGGTGATTTGATTGTAAAAGATACTTCCATTAAAGGAAACATGCTCATTACTCCACTCGGCACCTAAATCCAATTGTAAACTTTTTTCTGATTTTAAATTGGTGTTTCCATACTCATAACGGTTGGTACCTTCATGTGCGCCATAACTTCCTAGCTCAGGAAGGTTAGGGGCTCTATAACCACTTGCCATATTAAATTTATACACTAAATTTTCGCTTGCCTCATACGTTAAACCAAAGGAACCCGCCATGGCACCGTAATCCTTTTTCAGTTTTTGATTATTGACTAAATCGGTAAATTCAATTCCTTTTTTATCAATACGCGCACCTCCACTCATGGTTAACTTACCGGCTCTTTTTTGGGTATAAAAAAACAAGCCCAGCTCAACCGATTTATATTCAGGAATCAACACTTCCACACCCCTGTTGATGTTTTGCTGTTGCATACCATTTACCCCAATGGTATTTTTCCAATTATTTTTTTCAGGTAATAAATATTGAAAGGAATAATTTAAAGTACCCAAATCAAAGTATAAACTTTTTTCTGTCGGGTCCTCAATATTACCGAACTCTTGTCGCTCGTTTCTTTGGTAGGCAATATTCGCTTTTAATTTTCCAGTACCCCAGCGAATACTATTGTCTAAAATATATTTGGTGTGTTTGATATTTTGATATGGAACAGTAGGTGTGGTGCTGTTAAAATCCTGTTGGGTGGGTGTAATAAAATCGCCACCAGCAATGGGTTTAATAAACAATCCATTAGCATCACGCTCTCCCTCAATCATGCCTATTTTTTGGTTAAACTGATTGATAATTAAATGCGAATACCCCCAATCCTTTTCGATACCAATATATCCGCCGCCATTTAATTCATTGAACTTGGAGTTAAATACGTTGCCATCATATTTATTTTGATAGTCTCCTGCTTTTTTTGAAGTGGCATTCAATCCCCAAACAAATCCTTTGTTGTTGCCTGCGAGATCAAAGTGAAGTCCTTGTAAATTATTATTGCTTTGATAATTGCTAAATATATTTCCCCTGATGGCACCTTCGGCTACAGGAACATTGGATACTACATTAATCACCCCACTCAATGCTTCACTACCATAAATAATAGAAGCAGGTACTTTTAAAACCTCCGTGCGGGTAACATTGTATTCATCAATTTCAATGCCATGCTCGTCTCCCCATTGTTGTCCCTCCTGTCTTACTCCATCATTCATTACCATTACTCTATTATAACCTAGTCCTCTAATAATGGGTTTGGAAATAGCTGGACCAGTAGTTAATTGAGAAACTCCAGGTGTTTTTGACAAGGCGTCAATAAAATTGGTACTGGAGGATTTAAATAGGTCTTCCTTTTTTAAAATGTATATGGGCGTGGGTGTTTTGCGTGAACTCGTGGCACGTAAAAAACTAGTCACGGTAACATTCGCAGTTTCTACGGCACTATGTCCTAGTATAAAATTTTCTTGTTGATTTAATTTAACCAATATTGTTTTGGTATAAATAGAAAACCCGATATAATTCACTTCTACAATATGTTCACCCTCGGGTACATTAATTTCATAAATACCTTTATCGTTGGTGATGACGCCTTTTTTAAATTCAGGAAAATAAATGCTGGCTCCCTGCAAAGGCTGTCCAGTGGCTTCGTCCGTGACCTTGCCTGTTAAAATAAAGTTTTGTTTTTTGCTTTGTGCAATTGATTCGCTGTGGATACAAAAAAGTACAAACAGCAAAATAGAGATATGTTTAAACATAAATTATATATTGAAATTGATAAAAATAAAACCATGTGCACAGGGCACAATTCAAAATTCAATTATATAATGGGCGGACCACGGGAATCAAAATGGGATAAGGAAGTACTTTCTTTACGCCAAATTCCGGTGTCATTTTTAATGCTGGCAACAGAAGGCGTCGTGAGTACTATTTCAAAATTATAATGTACAAAGGGAGAGGTAGCCACCAACTGATCAAAAGAACAATGGATGCTTGTATTTTCTAATTGCTCAATAGGTAAATTAACATGCACCGAACAAGTAGTCGGGTCAATATGCTTTGCAACAAAATCATGGATATTTTTTTGCGGCGTAATGCTAAAAGCAAACACCACAAGCATGAAGCTTGCTAAAAAAAATCGTATGTACCTATTTTGTACCATTTGTAGAAAACAAAGTTACGGTAATATTATAAGTTTCCTACCGCTGCTAATAAATAGGACTGCCAATAGGATGATTGGCTACAAAGGGTTTGCCCATGAGTTTAGTCATAGTGGCCGCCAATTGCTTTTGGTACAATTGTACCTTACTGGTTTGTGCGCCTAGGGCACCGATGGGTTGTAAATTGGGCCCCATTAAAGCAAACCAAATACTGGAAGCGCCATTTACATCGGCACCATGATCGGTCCAAGCCTCCTTAAATCCCCTTCCGTGATCGGTGGTCACCAATAAATAAGTGTTGTCCTTATATCCCGGAGTGGATTGTACCCAATTCCAAATTTGCGCAATCCATGCATCCACCTGATGTGCTGCGTCTAAATAATCTCTATAATGTGCATGGTGTGCCCACTCATCGGTTTCACCATAACTAATATACAATGCCTTGGGTTGTTTTGTTTTCAAATAATGTAATGCCTGCTGATGGGTATATACATCCAAACACTCTACTTCCTTAAATGGTTTATAAGAATCCTTCAAGCCCTCACTGATACTTTTAGCTACAGGATCTTGTAACAATTGGGTGATGGATTCAAATCCATTAATCACGGGGAATCCAGCAACTTTTTCATTTAAAATTCTATCAAAAGCATCCCATGCACCAAAGGCCGCTACTTTATTTTTATACGCTGCTTGTGCATTTAAAAAAGCCAATACATTGCTATGCGGATTCGGCATGTAGTCATTGGAATTAATCGCCGAGTCGGGATAGCCCGTAAATATTTCGTTATAACCAGGATAAGAAAACCAATGCGGGTTCGCAACATCCACCTTGTTGCCAACATATCTGTTGCCAAACAACATACCCTCCTTTGCAATTTGATTCCAGAAAAAAGGCATGAGTTGTTTTTGTCTTGCACTCAACTCTTTTGCGCCATACTTATTATAGATATAAGCGCTATCGCCTTGATTGAATTTTGGATGATTGGCTAATGAGGTATCCATTCCACCAAAAACCTCCTGCCACCTAAAACCATCGGTGGTGATGATAATAACATTGGGGGCAGGTTGCTTTTGCATGGAGGTATTTGCTTGCGCAAACCCTGTATTCATTGGATGTACCGCCAATAGTAGCAATACACAACTTAGGGTAAATAACTTAGGCATAAATGAAAGCATGGCGTTGAATTTTGTCCTTAAAAATAACAAACATTCAATGAGTACTTGCAAATATTTGGGGAATTAATCTAAAGTTTTCTTTTTTCTAGTAGAGAAAAATAAATACAATAGCATACCTATACTAATGACAAAATAGCCAATCAAGCCAGCATCGGTTTGTATGATTTTTTTAAAAAAAATAACCGAAATCATTAGATACACCATAATAGCTAGGGAGAATGTTTTATTCATAATATTAATTTAAGGTAATGGACAATAATTATCAATACAAGCAACCCCACCTGCTGCTTGTAAGGTACCGCATAATAAAATGCAAGCGGGTGTTCCTAAACCGGCAGTGCCTCCAATACAAGCTGCATGACATAGTATAGCGCCCGAAGTGGCTGCAGCCATACACAATGGAAATCTCCAACCACAATTTTCATTTTTATTCACAGCAATCAATGAATTACTTGCAACTGAAAATAAGGAACTGCCTGTGGGAGTCACACTATTATAACTTTGTGCATACAATTGCACACAAGCTTCTTGGATATTTTGCATGGAAACATCATTGTATTTTTTGTTGATTTGTTGCCAATGCATTTGGTAGTTTTTAGCGTACTCCTTCAAATACAAAATATTTTCAGCACCCATAAATTTATTGAACGCATCCAATCCCTTTGTTGAATGTAGCTGATTATCATTGAGGGTTTCAATTTTATTTTTGAATTCGAAAATAGTCAAACCTTTCCGCGCTGCTAATGCAACAATAAAATCATTAAAGGTTTGTTCCAGGTTCACCAGTTGAATAAAATGGGTATCCTGTGAAAGGGGCACTTCAGGCATTGGGTTGGGCAAGGCCTGTGTTTTTGTGCAGCCAAAGAACAGGCTTGTGATAAGGATGAATAAAGAGACCATGGTTTTTGGTTGCATAACAATTGATTTTGATGAATCATGAATTTACCGGCCCAACCCATCCAATATCAAGTATTTATACCTTGCGACAGGAGTCTATATTTAATTTAATGAATTGATTTTGAACAATTTAGAGAAAATAGGGTTATAGTATTTGAATGGTCAACAACAACAATACTTGGTGGAAAGCAGTGAATGTTGTAATTTTGATGTTCAAACATTAATTAATATAAAACAATCAATATGAATTTATTAGATGCATTAAATTGGCGTTATGCTGTTAAAAAAATGAACGGTAGCAAAATACCAGCGGAGAAATTAAACAACATTTTAGAAGCTACCCGTTTAGCACCAAGTGCTTTTGGCTTAACCCCTTATTCTATTATTGTAGTAGAAGATGAAGAAACTAGAAAAAAATTACAACCTGCATTTTACAATCAATCACAAGTGGTGGACGGTAGCGCAGTAGTAGTTTTTGCTACATGGAACAGTGTAACTGAAAAAGAAGTTGCTGAATACATGGCAGATATCGCAGCACAAAGAGGTGTACCTGTCGAAAGCTTAAATGATTTTGCTGGTTACATTAATGGTTCAATCAAAAACTTAACGCCAGAACAAGCCACTACTTGGGCTGCTAAGCAAACATACCTTGCTTTAGGATTTGGATTAGTGGCTGCTGCTGCTGAGGAAGTAGATGCAACGCCAATGGAAGGATTTATGCCTGATGCGGTAGATGAAATATTAGGTTTAAAAGAATTAGGCCTACACGCAGCAGTTGCAATGACACTGGGTTACAGAGACGCAGCGAGTGATTATTTAGTGACCGCTAAAAAAGTAAGACGCGTGAACGAAAAATTAATCATTAAAAAATAAAAAACCTTTTTCGTACTTGTAGTTCAATGTACGAATGCGATTAAAGTTTTTAATGAGTTCGTAAAGTTAAAATTAGCTTTACTATAGCAAGCTTAATTATAAAGGGCGACTCAGCGAGTCGCCCTTTATAATTAAGTATCAACTAAATAAAGTATTCACTTTATTTAACATCCAGCATTTAAATGCATCAAAGCTAACTCCCATTGGAATAGCTACAAATTACGACTCGGTGTAAATATCCTTTCCTGCTCAGTTTTTTTGAACTATACTCTTGCGGCTCTTATAATGTCTGCAAACACACCCGATGCGGTTACATCAGCTCCAGCACCCGCTCCTTTAATAACCAATGGCAATGCAGGATAACGCATACTATAAAACAATACTAAATTGTCCTTGCCATACAAATGATAAAAATCGGAGCTTGGTTGAATATGTTGTAAACCTACTTTCGCTGTTGCTGCTTTTCCATTTTCTTTAGCAGCGTTATGATTACTTTCATACTTCGCTACAAATTTTAATTTACAACCCTCGGCTGCCGCAGCGTCGTATAATTTTTTAAAATGAGCTTCCTGCTTTTCCATCTCGGCGTAAAAATCTTCTACACTTCCATTAAAACAACTTGCTGGCAAGAAGGACTCATTCTCAATATCACTCATCTCTAATTTTGTACCAGCTTCACGTGCCAATATCATTATTTTGCGCATCACATCCGTGCCGCCTAAATCCAGTCTTGGATCCGGCTCGGTATAGCCCTCTGCCTGTGCTTGACGCACTACTGAAGAGAACGACTTTCCATCCGTTCTTCCAGCATAATTATTAAATACAAAATTTAAAGTACCTGACAATACCGCTTCAATGGTATGAATACGATCACCACTGCGGATTAAATCATTTAAAGTGCCAATAATGGGTAAACTGGCGCCCACATTGGTTTCAAATAAGAAAGAAGCATTAAAAGCGCGCGCTAAACTTTTTAACTTTGCATAATTTTCATAAGAAGCCGAACAAGCAATTTTATTACATGCCACTACCGATACTGCTTTTTCTAATAATTGTGTATACACATTAGCAACAGCTTCATGGGCAGTTACATCTACAAAAATGGAATTGCGTAAATTGTTTTCTATAATGGCTGCAACATAATCAGTGATCGTACCAGTAGGTGCTTCAGCCAATTGCGCTTTCCAATTACTTACCTCAATACCCTCTACATTAATTAACTGTCGTTTACTATTGGCAATCCCTACTAAATTAATTTGCAAGCGTAATGCTTTTTTTAAGTACGCTATTTGATGACCTATTTGGTCAATTAATTTTCCTCCCACGTTACCCGCACCGGCGATATATACGTTTACTTGCTTGTACGAAGTTTCAAAAAACTCCTCATGCAATACGTTAATGGCTTTTTTCACATCCGATGATGCAATCACCGCGGTGATATTTTTTTCAGAAGATCCTTGTGCAATCGCCCTTACATTGATACCATTGCGTCCCAACACACCAAACATTTTACCACTCACCCCTGGATGATTTTTCATTTGCTCACCCACCAATGCTAAAATAGCCACTTCCTTCTCTACAATTAGGGGTTCTACTTTTTGGGTATTAATTTCTTGTTCAAATTCAGTATCTACTGCAATTTTTGCTTGATAGGCATCATTGGCGTTGACCCCTACACAAATAGAATGTTCCGAAGAACTTTGTGTAATTAAGTTAATATTAATATGCTGTTTAGCTAAAGTATCAAACAATCGTTTTGAAAAACCGGGTATGCCCACCATACCGCTTCCCTCCAAACTCAATAAACAAATGTCTTTGATACTGGAAATGCCTCTAATAAAATTATTATCATTCGGTGATTCATTCTTAATTAAGGTACCCGGATGATTGGGCTCAAACGTATTTTTAATCCATACCGGTATGTTTTGATGCATTACCGGTTGTATGGTTGGCGGATAAATAACTTTGGCGCCAAAATGCGATAACTCCATAGCTTCCTGATAGGAAATTTGTGGAATTTCTTTGGCGTTTTGTACCATTCTAGGATCCGCAGTCATCATTCCACTTACATCGGTCCAAATTTCTAAAGCCGTGGCTTTAACGGTTGCTGCATAAATCGCACCAGTATAATCGGAACCCCCTCTCCCCAAAGTGGTCGTATTGCCTTCGGCATCCGATGCAATAAAACCAGGTGCAATATATAAGTCAAACTTATTATTCTCGGCACTTGCAAAATAAGTTTGTATTGTTTTTGTGGTTAACTCCTTATCCAATATTGCATTGGAATAATTTGAATTGGTTTTGATTAACAACCTGGAGTCTACCCATTGTTGATGAATTCCTTTTGATGCAAAAGTGGCAGCAATAATTTTAGATGACAATATTTCACCAAAGCTTACAATTTTATCCTGCATGCGATTGGACAATTCTTTTAACTTGAATAGTCCTTCACAATTAGCTTCTAATTCGTTAATGGTTTGTTTTACCAAACTTAAAGTGGCAGACTGTGCTTGTACAGGCAACAAGGCACGCACTGTGTCCAAATGTTTTTGTTCAATATGTTGAATAATAGATTTGTAGGCTTCATTTCCTTGGGATGCACTTTGCGCCAACATCAATAACTGATCCGTTACACCACTCATAGCAGAAACCACCACAATAGTGGGTTCTTTTTTGATTGATTCAACCACAATATCCACCACTTGAGCGATTGCCTCGGCACTTCCCACTGAACTTCCTCCAAACTTTAAAACTTGCATACACCTATTATTTTACTAGCACACTATTAATTTTATAATAGTATGCTTACAATTATTTACAACAACTATATTAAATAGCCGTATAAATTATCTTCTTTATTGATTTCTTCGTAGTTGATTTGATAGCGCTTCATATTTTCAATAAGCACTTCATAATCTTTATTTGATTTTAATTCCAATCCCACCAAAGCAGGACCCGCTTCCTTATTGTGTTTTTGTATATATTCAAATCGGGTGATGTCGTCCTCCGGCCCTAATACTTGATTCAAAAATTCCTTTAATGCCCCTGGCCTTTGTGCAAACTTGATTAAAAAATAATGTTTTAATCCTTCATATATCAAGGACCTTTCTTTAATCTCCTGCATACGCGCAATATCATTATTGCTTCCACTCACAATACATACAATTATTTTTCCTTTTATTTGAGCCGCATAATCATCCAAAGCTGCAATACTCAATGCCCCTGCAGGTTCTACTACAATGGCTTCCTCATTATACATTTTTAAAATGGTGGAGCATATTTTTCCTTCTGGTACTAAATGCATGTCATCTATTACATCCTTACATACAGCAAAAGTCACATCGCCGATTCTTTTTACCGCTGCGCCGTCCACAAACTTATCTATCTTTTCTAATTCAACAGGATGTCCCTCCTTTAATGCAGTAAGCATACTAGGAGCTCCTGCTGGTTCTAAACCAATAATTTTAGTAGTAGGGGAATGTTGTTTAAAATAAGCACCTACCCCTGCACTTAATCCACCTCCACCCACTGGAATAAATATATAATCAATGGGAGCGCCACCAAGCTCGCTGCCTGATTCATTGGCGATTACATTATAATCATTCAAAATTTCAACACCAACCGTTCCTTGTCCTGAAATAATGGATACATGATCGAATGGAGGAATAAAAGTCATGCCGTGTGCAATTGTATATTCTTTTGCTGCAATGGCACAATCGTCAAATGTATCCCCCACTAAAATCACTTCCACAAAATTTTCCCCAAACATTTTAGTTTGATTCACTTTTTGCTGTGGTGATGGAATAGGCATAAACACCACCCCTTTTACATTTAATTTTTTACAGCTATACGCAAAGCCTTGTGCATGGTTACCTGCACTCGCACATACCACCCCTTTCGCTAATTGATCGGGTGTCAACTGACTCATCATATTATACGCGCCCCTTAATTTATAAGAACGCACAATTTGCAAATCCTCTCTTTTTAAAAAAACCCTGCACTGATACTTTCTGGATAAATTGGCATTAAACTGAAGCGGGGTATGGGTAACCACTGGCTTTAATCTGATGGCCGCTCCTTCAATATCAAGTGCAGGCTTGCTTATTAATTGATCATCACTCATAGCTTATTCATTCACATTTTTCTATTCGATCTTATCGCCTAATGCATGCTCCATTATTTACCAGCTTGGTTCTCGGGACGTAAACTTCGTACCGTTCTACCCGCCTGCCACATTTCACTGTTATGCAATTCAGCCAACTCCAGTTCTAATTTTGCACGATAGTCGTCCTTGCTATTCAAGTCAATTGAACGTGCCGCTTCTGCACCTGTTGCTACGCTATTGTACAAATCAGAAAATACAGGTAAAGTTACATCACGGAATTTTTTCCACCAATCTAATGCTCCACGTTGTGCAGTTGTTGAACAGTTGGCATACATCCAGTCCATTCCGTTTTCTGCAACCAGTGGCATTAATGATTGGGTTAACTCTTCCACTGTTTCATTGAAGGATTCAGATGGAGAGTGGCCGTTTTTACGCAATACCTCATATTGTGCTGCAAAGATACCTTGAATTGCGCCCATTAAAGTACCTCGTTCCCCAGTTAAATCAGAATAAACTTCTTTTTTGAAATCGGTTTCAAATAAATAGCCCGATCCTACTGCAATACCCAAGGCAATTACCCTGTCATATGCCTTACCTGTTGCGTCTTGGAAAATAGCGAAGCTGCTATTTAAGCCTCGTCCCTGTAAGAACATTCTTCTTAAGGAGGTTCCAGAACCCTTAGGAGCAAGTAATATTACATCCACATCGGCTGGAGGAATGATGCCGGTTTGCTCTTTATAGGTAATGCCAAATCCATGAGAAAAATACAATGCCTTACCTGGCGTTAAATGTTTTTTTACGGTTGGCCACATCGCAATTTGCGCTGCGTCACTCAATAAATAACAAATAATGGTTCCTTTTTCTAAAGCCGCTTCTATTTCAAATAAGGTTTCCCCCGGAACGAATCCATCGGCTACTGCCTTATCCCAAGATTTTGAATTTTTTCTTTGACCTACTATTACATTAATGCCATTTTCTTTTTGGTTCAATGCCTGACCAGGTCCTTGAACTCCATAACCAATGACAGCTACTGTTTCGTTTTTTAATACTTCCTGTGCTTTTGCCAATGGAAACTCCTCACGAGTTACTACATTTTCTTCGGTACCTCCGAAATTTAACTTTGCCATTTTACTTGTTGTTTAATTAAGATGTAAAAATTTATGATTGCTTGTTTTATAAAATATTTTATACTGGAATTTTTTGAGCGTTTTTGTTTGCATCATTATGCATTACATCGTGAATACTGCTTCGCGTTTTCCCAAATATTCATTTTCAATAACTTCCTCTCCTGGCTCCCGCTTTTCAAAGTCTTTTAATTTTTCATGGAAACCAGCACTCTCTTTAATAATGGCCACCCTTGCACTCCGCACAAATTCTACTAAACCATATGGGGCCAATGCTTCCATTAATTTATTGGTCTCCTCTCTATGGCCGGTGGTTTCAAATACAATAAAGTCTTTTCGAATGGCTACTGCCCTTGCACCAAACTCTCTTAATAGTCGCTCTACCTTTACTTTCTCTGTGATTTCATCACTGAGTACTTTATACAATGCCAACTCCTGCCATACGATTTCATCATTGGTATTATAATAGGCCTTCAACACTTCCACTTGTTTTTCAATTTGTCGCACAATTTTCAACACCACATCACGCGACTCCATCACCACAATGGTAAAGCGATGTATGCCTGGCACTTCCGATGGAGAAGTGTTTAAGCTTTCCACATTAATTTTTCGACGTGAAAAAATAATGGCAATACGATTTAATAAACCCACTTGGTTTTCGGTATACACCGTAATCGTGTACTCTTGTTTATCAGTATTGTGTTGCATATAATTTTATTTAAGTCTGATTTCTGAAACTGAACATCCCTGCGGTACCATTGGGAATACATTGTTTTCTTTTCCGACCATCACTTCCAACAAATACGATCCTTTATGTGACAACATGGTTTTCACTGCATCCACTAAGTCCTTTCGGTGTTCCACTTTCGCGCCGGCTATTCCATAGGATTTTGCTAGCAGTACATAATCCGGGCTTTCAATATCTACAAATGAATAACGTTTGTCATTGAATAATTCCTGCCACTGACGGACCATGCCTAAAAACTGATTGTTTAAAATCATAATTTTTACATCAATGCCTGTTTGCATGATGGTTCCCAATTCCTGTAAAGTCATTTGAAATCCACCATCCCCAATCACGGCAATCACGGTTCTATCCTGCGCGCCAAACTTGGCACCAATGGCCGCTGGTAGTCCAAAGCCCATGGTACCAAGGCCTCCAGATGTTACATTGCTTCTTGTTTGATTAAACTTGGCGTATCTACAAGTCACCATTTGGTGTTGCCCCACATCCGTAACCATCACTGCATTACCTTCTGTAATTTCATTTACATTGCGAATCACTTCCGCCATGGTCATGGCTTCTGTACTTGGGTACATTTCGGGATGAATACACTGATCGTATTCTTGCTTTGTATAATCGGCAAATACCGCCAACCACTCGCTTCTGTCTTTTTGTTCAATACCCAATGTAAGCAATGGAAGCGTTTCTTTACAATCACCCCATACACCCACATCGGCCCTCACGTTTTTATCAATTTCAGAAGGATCAATATCTAAATGAATAACCTTTGCCTGTTTTGCATACTTATCTAACCTTCCTGTTACACGATCATCAAATCGCATGCCCACTGCAATTAATACATCACAGTCATTGGTCAACACATTGGGTCCGTAATTTCCGTGCATACCCAACATCCCCACATTCTGCGGATGATCGGTTGGCAAAGCACTCAATCCTAAAATGGTCCATGCCGCTGGCATACCCGACTTTTCAATAAATTTTTGAAATTCTTTTTCTGCCTTTCCCAATATTACCCCTTGGCCAAAAATCACCAATGGTTTTTTTGCATTGTTGATTAAAGCAATCGCTTCATCAATATATTCTTTACGTATCACTGGCTTTGGTCGGTAAGATCGAATATGATTACATATCGTATAACCTTGGTAATCGAATTTTTGTAGCTGTGCATTTTTAGTGATGTCTATTAATACAGGGCCTGGTCTTCCACTTCTTGCTAAATAAAATGCTTTCGCTAACACAGCAGGAATTTCTACGGCATCCGTAATTTGATAATTCCATTTGGTTACCGGCATGGTAATATTAATTACATCCGTTTCCTGAAAAGCATCTGTTCCTAATAAATGGGCAAACACTTGTCCAGTAATACAAACCAAGGGGGTACTGTCAATCATGGCATCGGCAAGCCCTGTGACTAAATTGGTGGCACCTGGACCGCTTGTTGCAAATACCACACCCACTTTTCCTGAGGTACGCGCAAAGCCTTGACCAGCATGTATTCCACCCTGTTCATGGCGTACCAAAATATGTTGTAATTTTTCTTTATAGTCATACAGTGCATCATAAATGGGCATGATGGCGCCACCTGGATAACCAAATATGGTATTCACCCCTTCGGCAATACATGCTTCCAATAATGCTTGTGATCCTGTTAATTGTTTTTGTTCCATAATCTCTTTTTTACTTTTCCGCTTTTATCACTTTAAATAATTAATACTTAATTAATTATTACTTTTCCGCTTTCATCACTAAATAATTAATACTTAATTAATTATTACTTTTCCTCATTCATCACTTTAAAGCCACCGGCTTTAAAGCTCGTCCGTTACACATCCTTCACTTGCATCTTTTACTTGTCTTGCATATTTGAACAACACCCCATTGGTAACTTTTAATACCGGTGCCGGTTGTGCTGCGCGTCGTTTTGCAATGGTGGCTTCGTCCACTTTTAAAGTCATGGTTCTGTTTGGAACATTTAATTCAATAAGGTCTCCATCTTCAACCAATCCTATTAATCCTCCTTTGTAGGCTTCTGGTGTAATATGTCCAATTACAAACCCGTGCGTTCCACCACTGAATCTTCCGTCGGTAATTAAAGCCACCGATTTTCCTAAACCCGCACCAATAATGGCCGATGTTGGTTTTAGCATCTCTGGCATTCCTGGTGCACCTACTGGACCTACATTTTTTATTACTACGACATCTCCTTCTTTTATTTTTTTTGAATTAATCCCTTCAATCAAGGAATGTTCTCCATCAAATACACGCGCGGGTCCCTCAAACATATCTCCTTCCTTGCCTGAAATTTTTGCAACGCTTCCGCCTGTTGCTAAATTGCCAAACATAATTTGTAAATGTCCAGTTGCTTTAATAGGATTTTCTTTAGGTAGAATTATTTTTTGTTGGTCAAAATCTAAATCTGGCGCTGCTGCTAAATTTTCAGCAATCGTTTTTCCAGTTACGGTTAAACAATCACCATGTAACCATCCTTGTGCCAACATATATTTCATTACCGCAGGTACACCCCCATATTGATGCAAGTCCTGCATTAAATATTTACCCGATGGTTTAAAGTCGGCAAGTACCGGAATTTTATCACTGATGGTTTGAAAGTCGATTAATGAAAATGTAACGCCAACCGATTTTGCCATTGCAATCATATGAATTACCGCGTTGGTGCTTCCACCCAATACCATGATTACCGCTACTGCATTTTCAAATGCTTTGCGCGTCATGATGTCTTTTGGCTTAATGTCTTTTTCTAATAACAATCTGATTGCTGCACCTGCATCCTTACACTCCTGCTGTTTCTCTTCACTCAATGCTGGATTGCTGGATGAATAAGGCAAGCTCATTCCCAAGGCTTCAATAGCCGATGCCATGGTGTTGGCAGTATACATACCCCCACAAGCACCTGCCCCTGGACAAGCATGCTGTACAATGCCTTTAAAATCGGCTTCGTCCAATTGCCCCGCTATTTTTTGTCCCAATGCTTCAAATGCAGATACTATATTTAAGTCCTGTCCTTTATAATGACCTGGTGCAATCGTGCCACCATACAACATTAAGGAAGGGCGATTTAATCTGCCCATTGCTATTAAAGAGCCTGGCATATTTTTATCACAACCCGGAACGGTGATTACTGCATCATAATATTGTGCGCCACAAACCGTTTCGATACTATCGGCAATCACATCTCTACTCACCAATGAGTAACGCATACCGTCGGTACCATTGCTCATACCATCACTCACTCCAATGGTATTAAATACTAAGCCAACTAAATCCTGCTCCCACACACTTTTTTTAACTTCCGCAGCCAAAGCATTCAAATGCATATTACAGGTGTTGCCATCATAACCCATGCTCACAACACCTACCTGTGCTTTATGTAAATCGGCATCGGTTAATCCAATACCATAAAACATGGCCTGCGCAGCAGGTTGCGTAGGATCCAACGTAATTGTTTTTGAATATTTATTGAGTTCCATAATTATTTTTTTATTCGAATTAATTTAGATAATCGTAGACTTATGCAAACGCTCATGAATGGGATGTGTTTCGCCTTTTGCATGTCGCTCAATAAACTCACAAATCAAATCCCCAATGGCGGTAGTCGTGTAACTATTCATTGGATCAATATCCTTGGTTACAAAACCACTATTCAAACACCATGTAGCTGCTTCTCTCACAATCGCTGCTTCGGTAGTTAATCCAAAATGTTCCAACATCATGGCACTAGATAAAATAGAGCCCAAAGGATTGGCAATGTCTTTTCCTTTGGCTTGCGGATAGGAACCGTGGATGGGTTCAAACAAGGCTACGGTATTTCCAACCGATGCAGATGGTAACAATCCTAAGGAACCCGCTAACACAGATGCTTCATCACTAATAATATCTCCAAACAAATTCTCTGTTAATACCACATCGAATTGTGCAGGGTTTAAAATAATTTGCATGGCTGCGTTGTCTACAAATAAATAATCAACGGCAACATCGCTATATGCTGACGCCATGTCTTGTACCACTTTTCTCCAAAGTCGGGAGGTTTCTAATACATTTGCTTTATCTACTAATGTTAATTTTTTTCTTCTGATTTGTGCATGCTTAAATGCCAAATGGGCGATACGCTCAATTTCTGCAACTGAGTAGGAACAATCATCACGGGCAATAGTTCCATCCTCACTTACACTTTTTGCTCCAAAGTAAATACCCCCCGTTAATTCTCGATAAATGACAAAGTCTACATTTTCTAACAACTTTGGTTTCAAAGGGGTTAAGTGTTGCAAGGCTGCATAGGTAGTTACAGGACGGATATTTGCAAACAATTGTAATTCCTTTCTTAGTTTCAATAAACCTTGCTCGGGTCGAACTTTAGCACTTGGATCGTTATCATATTTTGGATCCCCAATGGCACCAAATAAAATAGCGTCGCTGTTCTTACATATTGTAATGGTCTCATCCGGCAAGGGATTTCCAGTGGCATCAATCGCACAAGCACCCATCATCGCATGCTCATAACTAAATGTATGATTATAATACTTTGCAATGGTGTTTAATACTTTAATGGACTGCTGCGTTACTTCTGGTCCAATTCCGTCTCCTAAGATGACTGCTATTTTCTTTTGCATAATTTTTTATTAATCGTTTCTCGATTTTGTTTTTAGATGCTATTGATTCGCTTTTTCGTAAGCCTCAATTTCAGGTTTCATATTTAACAAGTAATCAATATCATCATAGCCATTGAGCATACAGGTTTTCTTATATGAATTGATGTCGAATTTTTCTTGTGCACCCGTTGCATCAATGGTAATGGTTTGTGCTTCCAAGTCCACCGATAAAGTATCTTCAGCACCCTGTGCAAATATTTGCTGTAAAAAAGCATCCGAAACTGTTACAGGCAATACGCCATTGTTCAACGCATTGTTTTTAAAGATGTCTGCAAAAAAGCTAGACACCACTACTTTAAATCCATAGTCTTGAATACTCCAAGCAGCATGTTCACGTGACGATCCACAACCAAAGTTTTTAGCAGCTACTAATATGGCGCCGCTGTATTGTTTTTGATTCAACACAAAATCTACTTTGGGTTTGGTTTCATCGTCGTTCTCATAACGCCAGTCTCTGAATAAGTTTTTTCCAAAACCATCCTTCGTCGTAGCCTTTAAAAAACGGGCAGGTATAATTTGATCCGTATCTACGTTTTCGATGCGTAGCGGAATAAATTGGCTGGTGATTTTTTGTAATGATTGCATAAAATAGTTTTATAAAATATCTCTGATGTCTGTAATTTTTCCAGTTAACAAGGCAGCTGCTGCTGTTAAAGGGCTGGCGAGTAAGGTTCTTGCACCTGCACCCTGACGTCCTTCAAAGTTTCTGTTACTGGTACTTACACAATATTCGCCTGCTGGTATTTTATCCTCATTCATGCCTAAACATGCACTACAACCTGCTTGTCTGATTTCTACACCAGCGTCTGCAAAGATTTTATCCAACCCTTCAGCTTTAATTTGCTTGGCTACTTCTTGAGAACCAGGCACAATTAAAGTTTTAATAGTTGGATCTTTTTGCTTGCCTTTAATAATGCTTGCAACCAATCTAAAATCTTCAATTCTAGAATTGGTACAAGAACCTATGAATACATTTTGTACTGGCATCCCCAATAAACTTTGTCCAGCAGTTAAGCCCATATAAGCCAAGGCCTTTTCATAATTCTGTTTTTCAGTCGCATCTGTAAAACTTTCTATGGTAGGCAACGTTCCTCTTACGCTTAATCCCATACCCGGATTGGTTCCGTAAGTAATCATGGGATCTATGTCCTCGGCATTGATATTTATTTCAACATCAAATTTTGCATCCGCATCGGTATAGAGTTCCTTCCAGCTTGCTAATTTCTTATCCCAGTCGGCACCCTGTGGCGCAAACAAACGTCCTTTGATATAATCAAAAGTAGTTTGGTCTGGCGCAATCATACCACCACGTGCACCCATCTCAATACTCATATTACAAATGGTCATACGCGCTTCCATACTTAATGCACGAATTGCAGAACCTGCATACTCTACAAAATAACCAGTGGCACCACTTGCAGAAATTTGTGCAATAATGTATAAAATAATATCCTTGGATACCACCCCATTTTTTAATGCACCGTCTATATTAATGCGCATTACTTTTGGCTTGCTCTGCATAATACATTGAGCAGCAAAAACCATTTCAACTTCACTAGTGCCAATGCCAAACGCAATACTACCAAATGCACCATGCGTAGAAGTGTGACTATCGCCACAAACAATGGTCATGCCTGGTTGCGTAATGCCTAATTCTGGCCCAATCACATGCACAATTCCTTGGTACTTATGACCCAATCCGTACAATTCAACACCATGCTTTTTACAGTTGTCAATTAAAGTGTCCACCTGAAATTTAGATAGCGCATCTTTAATAGGTAACTCCTGCTGCATTGTTGGCACATTATGATCGGCCGTTGCTACAATTTGTTGAGGTCTAAATAATTGTGCCCCTCTTTTTTCAATACCACTAAAAGCTTGCGGGCTAGTTACCTCATGTATAAAATGCTTGTCGATGTAAACAACCGAAGGACCATCTTCAATTTGTTTCACCACATGCTTATCCCAAATTTTTTCAAATAATGTTTTTCCCATTGTTCGATTATTACTCGTTTGTCGTACTTAATTATTTTTGATACGCAGCTGCCATTACTTGCAAGTCTGCTTCCATTACTTCTTTTTTCTGATCCGCGATTACTAAAAATATTGGATACAATTCATCAATATCATTTCTGGTAAACTGATGTCCTAGTTTATGTAAACGATGCGCCAATGCACTGCGGCCGCTTCTTGCTGTTAATACAATTTTACTATCCTCGGCACCCACTTCGGCAGGATTGATAATTTCATAGGTCTGTGCTTCCTTTAAGAACCCATCCTGATGAATACCCGATGAATGTGAAAATGCATTTGCACCTACAATGGCTTTATTGGGTTGCACCATCATACGCATGGTCTCTGAAACCTCGCGGCTAATGGCGTTTAACAACTTTGGATTAATGCTCGTATACAATCCTAAATCCTTGTGTTGATTGATAATCATCACCACTTCCTCTAAGGCAGTATTGCCTGCACGCTCTCCTAATCCGTTAATGGTACACTCAATTTGTCTTGCACCGCCAATCACACCAGCAATTGAATTGGCTGTTGCCAAACCTAAGTCATTGTGACAATGGCAGGATAAAACGGCCTTATCAATATTGGGAACATTGTTGTACAAGTAATTCATTTTCTCTTGATACTGTTGTGGTAAACAATATCCTGTGGTGTCCGGAATATTTAAAGTAGTAGCACCCGCTTTCACCACCGCTTCAATGACTCTTGCTAAATATTCGTTGTCGGTTCTTCCTGCATCCTCTGCATAAAACTCTACGTCATCGGTAAAATTTCTTGCCATGGTGACGGCCTTGATTGCACGTTCAATAATTTCTTCTCTATTTGAATTGAACTTATGTTTGATGTGTAAATCAGAAGTACCAATACCGGTATGGATTCTAAAACGCTTAGCCGGTTTTAAAGCAGCAGCAGCCACTTCAATATCATTTTGAACTGCTCTTGACAATCCACATACCACGGTGTTTTTTAAAGTCTTGGCAATTTGATTCACCGACTCAAAATCACCTGGGCTCGATACAGGGAAACCCGCTTCTAAAATATCCACTCCCAACTCCTCCAGTTTTACCGCTAATTCCAATTTTTCCTTGGTATTTAACTTACAACCTGGCACCTGCTCACCATCTCTTAAAGTGGTATCAAAAATGAAAACTTTTTGGCTCATATTATTGATTTACAATAGTTTATAGATGAAAAACGGGCATGTAGCCCCTTTATTGTTTAAAAATACCCCATATTAACAAGTAATTCACATCATTTTTATGCCTATTTTACAATGTATAAGGAGTGTTTTTTTAGATTAATTAATTGATTTTCAATAACTTGAGATTAAATAAGCTACGATGCCCAACCTAAGCGCCGACGCATTATATATTTTGGTCAAATCCCTTGAAAAAGGGGAAAAGCGCAACTTTAAGTTGTATGCTGCCCGAAACTCTGCATCCGCTGATTTGAAGATTGTGCAACTTTTTGACGCTTTGGACAAAATGAAGGAATATGATGAGGAGGAATTATTGCGCAAAAACGAATCCATCCACAAACAACAGCTGTCCAATTTAAAGGCACACTTATACGATCAAATTTTATCCAGCCTTCGTATAGTTAAGCAAAGCGAGAATATCGATTTACAGATTCACGAACAGTTGGACCATGCCAAAATTTTATACAATAAAGGACTTTATCTACAAAGCTTAAGGTTGTTGGATAAAATCAAAACCCTGACCAAACAAAATAATCAGGTGACGTTTTTATTGCAGGTATTGTTTTTAGAAAAGAAAATTGAGTCCTTGCATATTACCAGAAGTATGCAAGATAGAGCCAAGCAATTAAGCGATGAAATTGATGAGGCGAATGCACATTTAGAATTGATTGCGAAAACTTCGAATCTTAGTTTACAATTGTATGGTTGGTATATTCAACATGGACATGCGCGTAACCAAGAAGATAGAAGCACATTAGATGCCCTCATGCATGATCCAATTTTAGAAAGGGTCAAGTCGGTAAAAGGATTTTATGAAAGACTCTACCAATACCAATGTTATTGTTGGTACGGATTTATTACACAGGACTTTTTAATGCACTATAGGTATGCTCAAAAATGGGTTGACCTTTTTGAACAGCATGAAAATATGCAGGTGATTGAGTCTGCTCAATACATTAAAGGCTTACACAATTTAATTAGCGCCCACTTTGATTTAAAAAACACGGATAAGTTCAAAGAAACTATTTTGTTATTAGAACAGTTTAGTGAGACCCCTATTGTACTTAACAATAAAAATAATTTAATTCAATCTTTTGTTTATTTATACATTGGCAAAATTAACCAACACTTCCTAGAAGGCACGTTCAGTGAGGGTTTAACCATGATCCCAGCCATGGAAGAAAAACTAAAGGAAATTGAAATGTACATGGATAGTCACCGCGTTTTGGTGTTCTATTATAAAATTGCCTGCTTGTATTTTGGCGCCGGGAATGCCGAAAAAACAATTGATTATTTAAACCGAATTATCAATTGGAAATTAAACCTTCGTGACGACTTGCAATGTTATGCGCGCCTATTGCATTTGATTGCACATTATGAATTAGGCAATATGGAAGTGGTCACTTACTTATCAAAATCGGTTTTCCGTTTCATGGCTAAAATGAAAAATTTAGGAGAAGTAGAAAATGTATTATTTAATTTTTTACGAACCACCATTCAAACCGGAAAAGAAGCTTCCTTCCAAGAACTTCTTGTCAAGCTTAAGCCACTTGAAAAAAATAAATTAGCAAGCAGGGCCTTTATGTATTTGGATATTATTTCCTGGCTAGAAAGTAAAATTGAAAACAAGGACGTTCAAACCATCATCAAAGAAAAAAGTACTATAAAGTAGGATTTACTTTTTTACCTCCAGCGTATTTAAATCAAATATTTGTCCGGAATAAAGCATTTTAAATGGCTTTATCACTTTACCCCAGGTCGCTTTTTGATGGGCCCAATCTTTTGGATCGTAAACCATTGCATAAGAATTGCCCCAAACTTTAAATTGATTTCCTTCCACAATAATGGCGGTAGCCTCATCTATGCCAACCCCTAAATGGGTGGGATTCGATTCAATCACGGGTATTAAATCAAATTGTCTATTTCGAACCAATACATGTTGATCAATATCTACATTTTGAATAAACGAAAAGGCAGGTTTAAATGTGTACGTTTTAGTGAGGTCTTTTCTTGCATCACCGCCAACCAACAATGCACCCATAATGGTTGCGCCTGCTGAAGTTCCCATAATCACGCCACCTCTATCCAACAAAGCGAGCATTTCCTGGTACAATTGAGTGCCCCCATAGGCTTCAGCAATCAAGTCTTGATCGCCACCGCCAAAAAATATACCCTTTGCCTTTCTCATTAATGCGATGTGCTCTGGTGCATCTGCTTTAGCTTGGTCTCTTGTATGTATGGTTGACAAATTGGTAAATCCCCTGGAAGTAAATTTTACTAGATGTCCGCCCTCTTGGATATATTTTTCGTCTTTGGTTGCCGTAGGGATATAAACAATGGGTTCGTTTTTACCACCGCAATGGGCTGCAAAAAATTCAAATAAAGAATCTGGCATGGATCCGCCACCTACGATAATTAATTTTCCTTTATGCTTAAAATAGGGATTGGTGTCTGCCACATTTATTGCATAACCCGCTACCCTGGTCTGGGCATTTAATTGAAAAACAAATACCCAAATAAATAAAAGGGCGAGTAAAATGTTTTTCATTGAGCGCAAGTTTTAAATGTACTTTAAACTATGAAGCATACATGATTTCAATTTCTTTTTCAAAATTGCTTAATATCACTTTTCTTCGAATACTTAATTTAGGGGTCATCTCCCCTTTGTCAATTGTAAACTCTCTTGGTATTAAAGTGAACCTTTTTACTTGTTCTACTTGGTTAAATAATTGATTGTACTGATCAACGATATCTCCAATCATGTTTACCACCATGGTGTTTTTGATGATTTCCTCATTGCTTGTATATTCAATGCCATGTTGCTTTGCCCAGTCCTTTAACTTTGAGAAGCCTGGTACAATCAAGGCACTTACAAACTTTTTATTGTCCCCAATTAATACGATTTGCTCAATGAAAGGACTTTCCTTCATTTTATTTTCAATAGGTTGCGGTGCCACATACTTTCCACCACTGGTTTTAAATAATTCTTTTTTACGATCCGTAATTTTTAAATATTTACCGTCTTCTAATGTGCCTATGTCACCGGTATGCAACCAGCCATCAATAATTGTTTCGGCGGTTAAATCTGGGCGCTTATAATAGCCCAACATCACACTTGGACCCGCTACACATATTTCACCATCTGCCTCCAACTTCAATTCCACTCCTTTTATAACATGCCCTACTGTTCCATATTTAGTGCCACCCGGCGTTCTAAAATTAATACTAATGATGGGGCTATTCTCAGTAGGTCCGTATCCCTCATACACCGGTATTTGTGCAGCATTAAATATGCGCAATAATTTAACCTGACAAGCAGCCCCACCTGTTACAATGAATTTTACATTGCCGCCCAAGGCTTCACGCCATTTGCTAAAAATTAATTTATTGGCAATTTTTAATTTTTGTTGATACCACCAACTTCCATGATTTTGATTGTCATATTGTTCAGCCAATTCAACCGCCCAGAAAAATAATTTTCTTTTGATGCCTGTTAGCTCTTCGCCTTTCAACATTATTTTTTCAAATACTTTTTCCAATAACCTTGGTACCGTCGAGAAACCATCGGGTTTAATCTCTCTTAAATTATCTGCAATGGTTTCTAAGTTTTCAGCGTAATAAATACTCATCCCGCTAAACATATAAATATAGGATGCCACTTTTTCAAAAATATGATTCAATGGCAAAAAGCTTAATACCTTTTGCGTTGGCGCATCTGGGAAAGGAAAACTTTCTTTCCCCATTTGTAAATTAAAATAAATATTACGATGCGTTAACATCACTCCCTTTGGTGTACCCGTTGTACCTGAGGTATAAATAAAAGTAGTTACCTGGTCCACTGGAATAGCTTTTTTAATGGCTTCTACTTCGGCTAATTTATTGCTGTCCTTACTTTTTAATTCCGACCAATGTTTAGCCCCTTCTATTTTATCAAAAGTATATACCTCTTTTAAACAAGCAACTTCATCCTTAATGGACATTACTTTATCATACAAATCCTTGCTACTTGCAAACATGTATTGTACCGAAGCGTCTTTAAGAATAAAAGTAAGTTCTAATGGGTTGGTGGTTGGATACACGGGTACCCAAATAATACCCAATTGCTGTGCAGCCATATCCGCAATTAACCATTCTGGTCGGTTGGCACTAATAATGGCTATTTTATCACTGCCCTCTGGTGTAAAATCATTGGCTGATAAACCAAGGCTTAATAAGCCTGCACTCAGTTCATTTACATTTTGAGCAATTTCCTGCGTAGAATAGGATTTCCATTGGCCGTTTTCTTTGGCAGACAACATATCCTCTTTTGGGAAATTGGTCAATTGATGTTCGATACAATCGAAGAGTCTTTTACATTCCATGGTCAAGCAAATTGTGTAACAAAGTACTCAAAAAGACGCAGAAAAAAAAGAATTAAGCACAAAAAACCCGGTCGTGAACCGGGTTTAAATAAGGTGCTAAAAAATGCTAGTAAATTAAATGCGTTAACAATCCATCACGCAATTTGGGTTCAAACCAAGTGCTTTTTGGCGGCATCACTTCACCCGCATCCGCAATAGTAAATAATTGATCAATGGTGACCGGATACAAACTAATGGCCAATTGCATTTCCCCGCTGTCCACCCGCTTTTCCAATTCAGCCAATCCTCTGATACCACCCACAAAATCAATACGTTTGTCGGTTCTTTGATCCACAATACCCAATAGTTTTGATAGTATATTATTGGATAAAATAGTTACATCCAATACCCCGATAGGGTCGTTGTCATTATACGTTCCTGGCTTTGCTTTTAGGGTATACCATTTACCAGCAATGTACATTCCAAAACTGTGCAATTCAGTAGGCTTATACGCCCCCTCATATGCTACCACGTCGAACTCATTGCCTAGTTTAGCTATAAAATCTTCAACAGAATGTCCATTCAAATCCTTTACCACCCGATTGTAGTCCATGATGTGTAATTGATTGGAAGGGAATAAGGTAGTCAAAAAATAATCAGGACCCGTAGTAGATTTATTTTTCGCATCCGTCGCGGCTGCGTTTTCTTCCCCTAAGGCTAATTTTACCTTGGCAGCCGAAGCAGCACGGTGGTGTCCATCCGCAATATAAGTACAAGGCACTTCTGTTTCAAACAACAAGGTAATTTGGTCAATAATGGTTCATCGCTCACCGCCCATACGGTATGCTGGATGCCATCATCGGCTGTAAAATCATAAACCGGATTTTTATTGGTCTTCCATTTCTCAATTAAAGTGTCAATATTGGCTTGATTGCGGTAGGCCAAAAACACATTGCCTGTTTGCGCACCCGATGTTTTTATATGGTTAATTCTATCCTGCTCTTTTTCAGGGCGCGTAAACTCGTGCTTTTTTATAATGTCATTATTATAATCCTCAATGCTACTTACACAAACCAATCCTGTTTGTGCGCGACCATCCATCATTAATTGATAAATATAATAGCAAGGTTTTGATTCCTTAAACAACACATCTCGCTGCACAAAAGCATTTAAATTTTCTAATGCTAAATCATATACTTGTTGACTATGTATATCGGTTGATTCAGGTAAATCAATTTCACTTTTAGTGATATGTAAAAAAGAATAAGCATTGCCTACTGCCTCTGTTTTTGCTTCTGCACTATTTAAAACGTCGTATGGTTTACTCGCTACTTGCTTCGCTAACTGAGGCTGCGGACGAAGTGCTTCAAAGGGTCTAATTTTTGCCATGGGCGCAAATATCGTTCTTTTTTTGGAGTAAAGGTTTTTTGTGGAAACTCTTTATTGAAAAATAATTAAGAAAAATCATTCATTAAATCACAAAATGCTTGTACACTGCTCAAAGGCAATGCATTATACATACTAACTCTTATTCCTCCCACTGTTCTGTACCCTTTTACACCAATCATTCCATGTTGTTTACACAATGCTAAAAAGGCTGCTTCCTTAGTTGGATCTGTTAAAAAGAATACGGCATTCATAATGCTGCGATCTTCTTTTTCAATAGGACAATAAAATGCCGGATGTGCATCAATAGTTGTATACAATAAATTGGCTTTTTCCTGATTGCGTTTTTCCATCTCCACCAAGCCGCCTTCTTTTTCAATCCATCTTAACGTAAGCAAACTTACATATATAGAAAAAACAGGTGGTGTATTTAATAAGGAGCCCGCTTCAATATGTTTTAGATAATCTAAAATGGCAGGAATTTTTCTGTTTACTTTTCCAAGCAACGATTTTTTTACCACCACCATGGTTACCCCTGCAGCGCCCATATTTTTTTGTGCACCTGCATAAATAAGGTCAAATTTTTTAAACTCAGTTGGTCGACAAAAAACATCAGAACTCATATCCCCAATTAAGGGCACATTTACCTGTGGATATTGATGCCATTGAGTTCCCTCCACTGTATTATTGGTGGTAATATGCAAATAACGCGTACCCGCTGGCAGTTCCAAATCCTTTTTTATATAAGTATGTTTTTTATCGGAGCTATCAGCCACCACAGTGACTGGTCCAAATAATTTTGCTGCTGAAACTGCTTTGTTTCCCCAAACACCATTGTCACAAATCGCAGCCATTCCATTTTCATCTAATAAATTCATAGGCACTTGCATAAACTGCATAGTCGCTCCTCCTTGTAAAAAAAGCACTTCATAATCTTCCCCAATATTCATTAATCTTTTCACGGTAGCTTTTGCTTCCTCTACCACATCCACAAACCAACTGGTGCGATGTCCAATTTCTAAAATAGATAAACCTGTATTGTTAAAATCATGAATTGCAGCAGCTGCTTGATCTAAAACTTCTTTAGGTAAAATGGCGGGGCCTGAATTAAAATTATGCAATTGCATTATAGAAAAAATTATATTAAATATTCATTTAGTTTTTGTGTACTAAAAATTTTCTTTTTAGTACCTGCAAATCCTTTGTTATATTATGTTTCAGGATCATCATCTACTGCGGTAACACCTCCCGAAACCACATATTTCATAGCCTCACTTGCTGAAACTCCTTTTGGTAATTTTTTAATTTTTGAAATAGGCACCATGTAGGTAATACCAGAAATGGCATAAGAATGTGGAACATATACGGTTACATGTTCTGCTAATCCAAAATGATCGGTGGACTCCTGTGTGATAAAACCAACTCTCCAAACATCAGCACTATCCACATTTACCAAAACAGGTTGATCAAATTTTTTCTTATTACCAGCAAATGCTTCTAAAAAATCTTTTACGGAAGAATAAATAATTTTAATTCCAGGTGTTTTCTCTAATACTTTATCAAATACCGAAACCAATCTTTCTACAAAAAACAAAGAGGACAACCAACCCACCAATAATACCAAACCAATGGCAACAATAAATCCCAATCCAGTCACTTTGGGTATTTTACCATCTACCATGGCAAATTTAACAGGGAATAATAAGTTCAATAAATTAGGTAGGAAATTGTCCACCCAACTAAATAAGCTTACAATGACCCAAACCGTCACCCCAATGGGGGCCAATAATACCACCCCCTGAAAAAATAGCTGTGCGAGCGCAGATAATACTTTCTTATCCTGGAATTGCTTCCTAATTGATTGCATGAATGGTTGGTTTAAGTGTCAAATTTCCACCTTTTTTACCATTCAGCATAAATAATCGAATAATAAGGTCGGAAACTTTGAAAACCAAAAAAGTTTCCATAGTTTTGCGCCTCAAATTGAACTATGGAAAACAGGATCTTATTTAAAGCCAGGGACTTAATGATTCACAATGGGGTGAAACATGTTACCATGGATGATATTGCCAACCAATTGGGCATTAGCAAAAAAACCATTTACCAATTTTACAAGGACAAGGACGCCTTAGTCATGGCGGTGGTCAACTTTGAGCTAGAAGAGCAATCCCTAAAATGTAAACAAACACAGGAAACCGCCGACAATGCCGTGCATGAAATGTTTATGCTTTTAGAAGACATCCAACAAATATTCAAAAACATGAATCCTTTGACCATGTCCGAGCTGGCTAAATATTTTCCCGACGCTTTTGAACGCATTCAAAAACACAAGGACGTTTTTATGCATCAAATCATTAGAGACAACTTAGTGAAAGGAGTCGCCGAGGGTTTCTACCGAAAAAATATTGATCCAGAAATTTTATCTATCTACCGAATTGAAACAAGTTTTGTTCCTTTCAATACACAACTATATCCTTTGAGTCGATTTGATATTGGAAAAGTGACCATGCAAATAACAGAAAACTTTGTTTATGGTTTGATGACCATTAAAGGAATTGAATTAATGGAAAAATACAAACATCCGGAAACAATGATTGCAAATGCAATGGTGGATGTGATAGAACAAATAAAAAAATAATAAAAAGCAATAAATAAAATGAAAAAACTAATTTTCTTCATCATGGGTTTTGCAATCACTGGCTTTACAATAGCGCAGGATTCCACTAAAACCACAAATGCATTTTCACTTGAGCAATGTGTCGAGTATGCGCAAAAAAACAATGTACAAGTAAAAAACGCCTTACTCGCTATTGAGGTTCAAAAGCAAGTCAACAGAGAAATTGCTGGAGCTGCTTTGCCTACCATCAATAGTAACTTAAGTGGTGTTAATTATACGCAAATTCCAGTTTCTTTATTGCCAGGTCAAATATTTGGTGGTGCGCCAGGAACCTTTATTCCAGTGCAATTTGGTACGAAGTACAATGCTAATTTTGGAGCGAGCATTCAACAATTATTATTTGATGGACAGGTATTTATTGCACTTCAAGCAAGGGCCGCATCCTTAGATATGCAAAGAAAAAGTTCGGCACTTACGCAGGAAGCAATTAAGGGAAATATTTATAAAATATATTACCAGCTTTCTGCAAGTAAAACACAATTAAATATTTTAGATGCTAACATTAATCGTATTCGTGCTTTGTCACGCGATGCTGAAATAATGTATAAAAACGGATTTGCTGAAAAATTGGATGTTGATAAAATAAGTGTTCAATTAAATAATTTAGAAACAGAAAAACTAAAAGCAAATAACAGTGTTGCGATTGGCTATATGGGTTTAAAAATGTTAATGGGGATGCCAGTGAAAGATAGCTTGGTATTAACCGACGTGATTAATGAAAATAGCTTAACCAACGATGTGTTAACTGAAAATGATTTTCAATATAATGTACGTAAGGACTATCAATACTTAAGTACCATTAAAAAAATGAATGAATATAATATTAAACGCTATCAATTAAGTAACCTGCCTATCGTTTCCATGTCAGGTTCTTACTCTAAAAATGCACAAAGAAGCAAATTTGATTTTTTTGAGGGAGGCAACTGGTTTACCACTTCCTTAGTTAGCTTAAATGTGAGCCTTCCTATTTTTAATGGTTTTGCAACTGATGCCCGTATCAAAAGAACTAAAATTGAATTGAAGCAAACCGAAAATCAACTAGCAGGTTTAAAAAATAATATTGACAATGAAATTAACCAAGCTAAGTTAAACTACATGTCATCGGTAGCTACTGTTCAATTCCAAAAGAAAAATATGGAGTTGGCAGAAAAGGTATACCAACAAACCAAAAAGAAATATGAAGCAGGTACAGGCTCTAATACCGAAATATCTGCTGCACAAACCGACCTAGTAAGTGCTCAAAATAACTTTATGAATGCTTTATATGCGGCATTAATTGCTAAAGTTGATTTGTTAAAAGCCTCAGGTAAATTATAATAACCATTAATTCAAATACAAAATAGATATACAAATGAAACATAGTTTAAAATTAATAACCATTGGCTTAGTGTTTTTGACAGTTGCTTGTGGTGGCGGAAATAGCCTTGAAGCGAAAAAAGGCAGTTTAGAAAAGTTGAAAAAACAGGCTTTAGCGTTAAATGCGCAAATTGCCAACCTTGAAAAAGAAATTGAAAAAGCAGGGGGCAAGGATCAAATAAAGGCTTCATTAGTAACCGTAGCACCCATTACCAATCAAGAGTTTAATCATTATATTGAACTACAAGGCAAGGTTGAATCTGAAAGTGTTTCGTTTATTACGCCGCGCGCGGGTGGTGGTCAAGTAAAAGCATTGTATGTTAAAAGAGGCGATCGTGTAAGAAAAGGGCAATTAATATTGCAATTAGACAATACCCTTATTAAACAAAGTGCAGCGGCAGCAGCTCAAAACTTGGAAACTGTTAAAGCACAAGCAGCTTTGGCGAAATCGGTTTATGAGAAACAAAAAAACCTTTGGGAACAAAATATTGGTAGTGAAATACAATTAATGACCGCTAAAACCAATGCCGATGCGAGCGCTAGTCAATTAAAGGCAGCCACGGAGCAATTGGGTATGGTAAAAGATCAATTGTCCTTTACGAGCGTTTACAGTGATGTAGATGGCGTTGCCGAAGAAGTGAATGTAAAAGTAGGTGAGCTTTTTGGCGGTCCAGGACAAATTAAAATTGTGAATACCGATAAATTAAAATTAACAAGTGCAGTTCCTGAAAACTATGCAGGTAAAGTAAAAGTGGGTACGGAAGCTACTTTTGTTTTCCCTGATATTCAAAAAACAGTTGAAGGTAAATTAAATGTTGTGGGTTCCGTAATTGATCCTTTAAGCAGAAGCTTTTTTGTAGAAGCTAAATTGCCGTTGGATAAAAATTTCCGTCCAAATCAATTGGTACAGGTTAAATTTAAAGACTACAGTAAAAAAGACGCTATTATCATTCCTATTAATCTTATCCAAAACGATGATAAAGGGAAATTCATTTATGTAGCAGTTGCAGAAAAAGGAAAATTAATTGCACGTAAAAAAATGATTACCGTTGGAGAATTTTATGGCAATAACATTGAAATTATTTCAGGTTTAAGTGCAGGCGAACAAATGGTCACCGAAGGATACCAGTCCTTATACGATGGGCAAAACATTAGCACGAAATAATTAGCAACAATCATCATTCATTAAAGCACAAAATGTCCATATGTCGACAATTCAAAAAATAAAAGAGAAGTTTAAGGAGTTTGGTCCTACCTCATGGAGTATTACAAATAAAACATCCATCTACTTATTGATGTTATTTATTAGCTTGGGAGGTATTTTTCAATTCCTGACCTTACCTAAAGAACAATTTCCGGAAGTCATTATCCCAACCATGTTTGTTCAAACAGTATACGTAGGTAATTCACCTAAGGATATTGAAAACTTGGTAACACGCCCGCTTGAGAAACAAATTAAAAGCATTAGTGGTGTTAAAATAAATAAATTCACTTCCTCCTCTCAACAGGACTTTTCATTAATTACCGTTGAGTTTAGTACCGACGTAAAAACCGACGTTGCTTTGCAAAAAGTAAAAGATGCGGTAGACAAAGCTAAAGGTGAATTACCCAATGATTTAACGCAGGAACCAAGGGTTATGGAGTTGAACATTAGTGATCAGCCAATTATGTTTGTGAACATTAGCGGTAACTATAGTACCATTCAGCTTAAAAAATATGCCGACGATTTAAAAGACAAATTAGAGGGTATTGCACTTATTAATAGAATTGATTTAGCAGGTGCACCTGAAAGAGAATTTCAAATTAATGTTGACAACTACCGCATGCAAACTGCCGGTATTACATTTGATGATATTAGCGCTGCGATTCAAAGAGAAAATTTAGATTTATCGGGCGGCTTGTTGGAAGTAGGCAATATGCAAAGAAACCTTCAATTAAAAGGTCAATTAAAAAATGCAAATGATATTGCCAACATCATTGTTCGTAATACCAGTGGAGCTCCTATTTATTTAAAGGATGTAGCTAGAATTGTGGATACCATCAAAAACTCAGAAAGCTATGCGCGTTTAAATGGAAAGAATGTATTAACCTTAAATATCATTAAGCGTAACGGTGAAAACTTAATTGCGACCGCCGATGAAGTGAAAAAAATTGTGGAAGACGCCAAAGCCAATGTATTCCCTAAGGATTTAAATGTAGTGATTTCTGGAGACCAAAGTATTAGAACAAAAAGTTCCTTTACTGAATTGGTGAACTCCATTGTAATTGGATTCATATTGGTATTAATCGTGTTAATGTTTTTCATGGGCGTTACCAATGCCTTTTTCGTGGCATTATCGGTACCCTTAAGCATGTTCGTTGCCTTTGTGTTTTTACCGCTAGGCGACCTAGTGGTAGGATCGCATATTACCCTCAACTTTATGGTATTGTTTGCCTTACTATTTGGTTTAGGCATTATTGTGGATGATGCCATTGTGGTAATTGAAAATACACACCGCATATTTGTGCAAGGCAAAGGAAAGCTTACTGCAACCACTTCGGCTAAAATGGCAGCAGGTGAAGTATTCATACCAGTACTTGCGGGTACGATTACCACATTAGCTCCTTTCTTCCCATTGTTGTTCTGGCCTGGTATCATTGGTAAGTTTATGGTGTATTTACCAGCTATGTTAATTTTTACATTGGCTGCATCCTTAGTAGTTGCCTTTATCATGAACCCCGTATTTGCGGTGGACTTTATGAATCATGACGATGATACAGTTGCCAATGAACCCAAGTCGGCGATCTTTAAAAAGAGAAACTTCTGGATCCCAATTGGGGTTGGGGTGTTGCTGGACATAGCAGGATTTACCTTCCTAGGAAATTTATTGATATTCATCATGATTACCGTTGTTGCCAATAAATATTTCATCAACGATATGATTGTTAAGTTTCAAACTTCCACTTTACCGAACTTAATGAACTGGTATGAAAAATCATTGAGAAGGGCGTTGGGTGGATGGAGACCAGTAAGACTATTAATTGGAACCTTTATTTTATTGATCTTTTCATTTATACTCTTGGGCATTAGCATTGGAACCGGACGTGTGGGTATTGAATTTTTCCCTAAGGGCGACCCCAATCAATTGTATGTATATTTAAAATTACCTTCTGGAACCAATGTGCGTTATACCGATTCAATTACCAAAGTGCTAGAAACTAAAGTAAGAAAGGTATTAGGCAACGATAAAAAGGAAAACCCTTTGGTAGAAAGTATCATTAGCAATGTAGCGGTTGGCGCGGGTGATCCAATGCGTGGTGACCGAAGCAATCGTGCAGAACTAGGTAGAATTCAAGTAAATTTTGTGGAGTTTGAAAAACGCGATGGAAAATCAACTGCACCTTATTTAGAAAGCATGAGACAGGAATTAACGGGGGTGCCGGGTGCGGAAATTTCAATTGACCAAGAATCAAGTGGTCCTCCAACAGAACCACCGGTGAATATTGAAATTCAAGGAGAAGACTTTGATAAATTGGTGAAAACAGCAGTGGGTTTAAAAAACTATTTAGACGCAGCTCAAATTCCCGGCATCAATACTTTAAAGATGGATGTGGACTTACAAAATCCAGAGTTAACCTTAACCATTGACAGAGACCGTGCATTAATGGAAGGAGTAAGTAGTGCGCAAGTGGGCATGCTCATTAGAACTGCTTTATTTGGTAAAGAAGTTTCTAAAATTAAAGAGGGTAAGGAAGAATATAAAATTCAATTAAGAAGCGAGGAATTGCAAAGAAACAATTTAGTTGACTTATTGAATATGCGCTTATCCTTTAGAGACATGGCGGCAGGTGGAATGGTGAAGAATATTCCCATTAGTAGTTTGGTAAAAGTGGAACCTACCAGCACGTTTGGTAGCATTAAAAGAAAAAATCAAAAAAGATTAATTCAATTAAGTTCCAATGTGCTTATGGATCAAGGCTATAGTCCAACAACGGTGAACGCCGCAATTGCACAGTATATTACTAATTTCAAAGGCATTGCAGAAGGCGTAACAGTAAAACAAACCGGAGAGAATGAACAACAATTAGAAACAGTGGCTTTCCTTGGAAAAGCATTGGTGATTGCTTTAATGTTAATTTTATTCACCTTGGTGCTTCAGTTTAACTCTATTTCTAAATCGGTGATTATCTTAACGGAGATCTTATTTAGTATCATTGGTGTATTCTTAGGATTCTCCCTATTTGGTATGAAAATTTCAGGGGTAATGACTGGATTAGGAATTGTAGGACTTGCGGGTATCGTAGTTAAAAACGGTATCCTAGTAATTGAATTTGCCGATGAGTTAAGGGCTAGAGGTATGAAAACAAGAGAAGCAGTTATTCAAGCAGGTAAAACAAGAATCATACCGGTAATGTTAACAGCACTGGCTGCCATATTGGGATTCATTCCTATTGCCATTGGGTTCAACATTAACTTCGTTACTTTATTTAGTGAGTTAAATCCACATATCTTTTTTGGTGGAGACAATGTTGCCTTCTGGAAGCCATTGAGCTGGACTTTAATATTTGGTTTGATATTTGCTTTCTTTATGACCTTATTTATTGTACCTGGAATGTACATCATAGCAGAAAGATTAAAGCGTCCAATGCGTCGTCATTTTGGTGGCAAATGGATTAGTATGCTAGGCATACCTCCTTTAACCTTCCTATTTATTCCATTGGTATTTGTGACCATGTACATTCATAAGAAAAATGTAAAGCGTCGTTTAGCAAAAAACAATGCAAATGGAAATGAAGTAATCAATGGTTCATGGTATTAATGATACCAAATTACGATACCATGATGCAATAACATGATTGCAATCATATCATAGAAATTAAAAAAGCCCCTCCAATTGGAGGGGCTTTTTTAATACGTAAACGTATTATCAACTATTGCTTAATAAAAGAATAAGTATAATATCCTGCATTAGATACGTCCAATGTAACATTGTAAGTTCCTGCAGTTAAGGCAACATTGTCACCCCCAAATTCTAATACACCATCTAAACCGGTATCTCCTAAGTTAATGCCCCAATCAGCATTGGCTCTGAACTTAACGTCACTAGCAGATGCTAAAGTGAAAGAACCTGTGTATTTTCCATTGCTATACGTTAAAGCAATGTCAGGTGATCCACCCCAGTTGGTAAATGCACCTACCACACCCCAAGTAGTTCTAACTGCTGAGAAAGTATTGCTTACTGTATTAGCTCTAATTAAATAAACACCTGGCGTAGCAATATTAATATCACCACCACTCGTGCTTAATGCACCTGCACCACCATTGCCATAGTTCGTGCCGCTCCAATCTCTTTGGCTCGTTAACTTAAAGGCAGTAGCAGCAGAGAAATTAATGAATCCACTGAAATCACCGTCGGCTTTTGGTGAACCTAAGCTAGGAGCTGTTCCAGGATCCCATCCTTGGTATCCACCTGGTACAAATAATTGTCCAAAGGCTTTTACCAATACTACCGTAAACTTACCTCTTTGGAAGTCCATGGTAATGGTGTAAAAACCAGTTACCGCTGGGCCAGGGAAATTACTTGAAAGGTTATAACCAAAATCACCACCTGCGCTTAAACCTACTTTAGTACCATCGGCAACTGAATACTTATTAGACCAATCCCCATTTACAGGTAAGGCTAAATATTGCTTGCCACCAATTAAATAAAACGTACCTCTATAAGTTACAGAATCCACTCTTGTAAATTGTTGCGTAGGCGTTGGTACCGGATTGTTCCAACCACCTCCAGTGGCATCACCCACTAAGAATAAGGCTCTTGAACTTGGAGGAACTACTTTCGGAGGCACCACATAAGGGGTTGCATTAATGGTTAAGACATTAGATGTAAGTAAATCATTGTTATTTGCATAAGAGGAAATGATTCTTACATCTATTTTATAGGATGTATTGTAATTGAATCCCATGCCTAATAAAATCGCGTTTAAATCTTTAGCCACCATTGTATAAGATAAGTTCTTAGACAAGGTGATAGAAACTGCTTTTGAAAAGTTTCTACCACTAGAATCAATTTGTAAAATATATTTTACGGTATTTGAATCGGTAGCATATTTAGGATTGGTCCAAGAAAACGTAACTACGTTTTTTAATGAATCTGCAACCACAGGCGCAATATTCGTACTTGAACTACTTAAGGTTGCCGAAGAACCACTTTTGTACACCATTAAGGGTGCTACTTTTTCACATCCCAATAGCACGAATGCCATAAGTGTTGTGAAGAGTAAGGTTTTGATTAAATATTTCATTTGTTAGTTATTTAATTAAAGTTTTGTAATTGTATATTTTCCAGTTTGGAAATCAACACGAATTTTGTAATTACCACTTACAGCAGGACCAGGCATATTGGCTCCACCTGAAGTATAGTATGCAAAATCTAATCCAACACCTAATCCATTAATTGAATTATCTACTACTGCGTATTTTTTACCCCAGTCGCCATTGTTTGGTAAGAATAAGAATTCTCCACCTGCAACCAATGCTACGGTAATTTCATATACTGTATTAGAAATTTTAGTGAATTTTTGAGAAGGAACAGGCACTGGATTACTCCATCCGCCTCCAGTTGCACTACCTACAATAAATAAATTACTATTTTCTGGCAATGTCACTTTTGGTGGTGGCGCATAAGGTAAAAACTTAAAGGATAAAGTATTTGATACAAGTGTTGTTGCACTTGTTCCACCAATACTTGCTTTAATTCTTACTTCAATTTTAGCAACCGAACCAGTAGCTACTTTTAAATCAGCCACTAAAATGTTAAATGCTTTTTGGGTATAAGCAACATTTAAATCTTGGCTAATTGAAATTGATTTTTTGTTAGGTCCATTAAAGTTGGCACCTGCCGTATCCATTTCTAAGGTATAGCTCACATTTTGAGAACTAACACCCGAAGCAAATTGATAATTTGGATTGGTCCAATTAAATGTAATTGCTGGATCTGATTCAGTAAGGAAATTTAATCCGATACTGTCTTTTACTGAAGCACTTAAAACAGGCGTAGTTCCTGATTTATACGTATCTCTTGCTTCATCCTTTTGACAGGCAGCAAAAAATACTATCGCGATGCTCAAGTATAATAATGATTGAATAATTTTTTTCATATATTTCGATTTAACTTTTAACAATGGTATTAATACCCTGCGTTTTGTTTAAGATTGGTATTTGAAGAAATATCAGCAGAAGGAATTGGATATAATTTTCTATATGCATCAACGCCTGTTCCACCTTTTACGCCTCCTTTCCAAGGCCATAAATAAGTAGATTCAACAAACTTGCCATATCTAATTAAATCCGTTCTTCTAAATCCTTCCCAATACAATTCTCTACTACGCTCATCTAAAATAAAATCAGTAGTTAATTGACCCGCCGTGATATTACCACTTGTATTACCATAAGCTCTTTGGCGAATCGTGTTCATATAACCTAAAGCAGTAGTAGCGTCACCGCCAGTACCCCCTCTTAAAACAGCTTCGGCATAAATTAAATACATTTCACTTAATCTAAAAATAGGGAAGTCAATATCAGTCCAAACTAAACTTGAACCTGCTGTACCATCCGCTTTAATGTTTTTAAATTTAGTGATTGCATAACCATCCGTGAACTTCGTTAAGTCATTAATGTCTGCAGTTTGTCCACTTGTATAAATTTGAGCGCGCTTATCAGTTGCACCTGTGATATCTGTAAATTTATCACTAAATGCTTTTGTAGTTCTTAAACCACTCCATCCACCATCAACACCAAATTGAGTTGCATTCATAGAACCTCCAATTGGTGCGTGTGTTAAGAAAGTAGTACCACCCCAGTTTTGAGTTTTAAGTCCATCAAAATTGATGGTTAAAATAAATTCTGAAGTATTTAAGTTATTGTCTGCTCTCATTAATTTAGTATAGTCCGTAATTAATGAATAACCAGCGTCAATTACTTTTTTAGCATAAGTTACCGCTTCTGTGTTTTTTGCAGTACCAGTATATACTTGTGCATTTAAGTAAATTCTTGCAAGTAAAGCCCAAGCTGCTGCTTTGTCTGCTCTACCATATTCATTTGCTTTTGCATTCACTAAGTCCGCATCAATTGCTTTTAATTCAGATTCGATATAAGCAAACAATTCAGCTCTTGTTTTTTGCTTTGGCAAAGAGGCACCTAATAAATCAGCATCTGTAACAAATGGAACATTACCAAATAAGTCCATTAATACAGCATATTGGTACGCTCTTAAAAAGCGTGCTTCTGCACGATACTTTTTAATGTTATCCGCATCAGCACCTGTGATACCTCTTGTAGCTAAATTTGCATCAGAAGCTTGTCTGATGAAATCATTTGCTAAAGTAATTTGGTAAAATGAACGGTAATACAATCCAGTTAACATTGGATTGTTTGCTGACCAGTTCATATTGTGGAAATCCTGAATACCTGGATCACCCCATGAAACCACAGCCTCATCGGTACTTAACTCTTGTGCCTTCCAGTACAATCTTAAAAAGTCAGAAGTACCTTCGTCAATTCCTTGGATATCTCCATTACCAGCAGGACCATTATTTCCTGTCAATGCAAAACTTGCATATACTTTTGCAAAAGCTTGTTTATAGCCTGTTGCATTTTTGTAAACCGTGTTCGAGGTAACATCATTTTTTGGCAACAAGTCTAATTGCTTAGCGCATGAAGCCAAAATGAATACCGAGAATACTGCGGCTACGATTATTTTATAATTATTTGTTTTCATTTTCTTTTATTTATACGAATGAATGAATTAGAAACTAAGATTAAAGCCTAAAACAAATGTTCTAGGACGAGGATAAAAATTATTATCTATACCTCCATTAACTTCTGGATCTAAACCTTTGTATTGAGTAATAATAAATGCATTTTGAATATTTGCATTAATTCTCAAAACTGCTTTGTCATGAAACACTTTTCCCACATTGTAGCCAACATTAATGTTGTCCATACGTAAGAAAGAAGCATTTTGAACATAGTAATCAGACAAGTAATAGTTAGAACCATTACCGCTAAAGCCAGATGTTAAATAATCTCTTGATCCATTATTGATATAACCAATTGGATTTAAGATATTTCTTAAAGTACCAGAGCTTGAAGCAACGTTGTTATACATATAGTTTCCAACATTTGCTCTTAATACAAATCCTGCATTCCATTTTTTGTATGTTACATTAGAACTTGCACCAAAAAAGAATTGTGGATCATTTCCTTTGTATTGGTATAAATCACTTTCGTTTACTACACCATCTCTGTTTAAGTCAGCATATAAACCATCAATTGGTTTGCCCGCATTGTCATACACTTGCTTATATACAAAGTAAGAACCTCTTTTGTAACCTACTGATTGAATGAAAATAGTATTACCTGTACCACCGCTGATTCCACCATATCTTGCTCCCGCATAATTTGGATCATCAGAAATAGTCAACTTAGTAATTTCATTTTTATTGTAAGTAGCATTCAAAGAAACATCCCAAGTTGTTGTTTTGTTTTTGATAGGTTGGAAATTCAAAGTTACTTCCACACCCTTGTTTTCCATACTACCTACGTTCGCAACAATTTTATTGCTAAAGTTAGTACCTGCTGGTTGGTTAATTTCATTTAACAAATCGGTAGTAGTTCTGTTATACAACTCGACAGTACCAGATACTCTGTTTTCAAATAATCCAAAGTCTAACGCTAAGTTAGCAGTTGCTGTTTGCTCCCACTTTCTATTAAAATAATATCCATTTGGACGGAAAATTGAAACGAATGAGTTACCAAACTGATATTGCGCTGTATTAGAACCTAAATTATAATAAGAGATATAATCATAGTATCCAATTCCATCCTGTTGTCCAGTTACACCATAACTAGCTCTTAATTTCAAATCTGAGATAGTTGAATTCGTTTTTAAGAAATCCTCTTCTTTTAACTTCCAAGCCAATGCTGCTGATGGGAACAATGCAAATCGATTGTCCTTGTTAAATTTAGAAGATCCGTCCTGACGAATAGAAGCAGTCAAAATGTACTTATTAAGGATGTTTAAATTAGCTCTTCCTAAATAAGAACTTAAACGATACTCTGGTTCATCAAATGCAAAATTCGGTGAGTTAACCACTGTTTTGTTAAAAGTTCTATCACTGAAGTTATAGTTGGTTGTTTTGTACGCTTGGTACTCATAACCCGCTACTAACTCTAATCTTGATTTAATTGCGCTAATGTCTTTAGCGTAGTTTAAGTAAGCATTCAAGTAACTGTTATTTCTAGCTTGGCGATATTGATTGTTCACACCACTATGAAACACGTTAGATGCATCTTTAAATCTTTTGAATGTAGAAGCTGCATTTTCACCAATCACTGTAGTACCCTTGCCTTCCGCAATATCCACCCCTGAATTCACGATTACATGTAAGTCAGGTAAAAAATGCACCTTATAATCAACCAATGCACTTGCAATTTGTCTAACAACATCACTGTTGTCTTGTCTTTGCATTAATAAACCCAATGGGTTTTTAGGAGAAAGAGATCTTAATCCATTCGCAGAATTTGGATCTAACCACTCCCAGTAACCACCAAAACTATTGTTTCCGCTATATACTTTTTGAGTTGGGTCAAATGCCGATGCAGCACCAATAGCACCTTGATCAGCAAAACGACTTGCGCTGTTGGCTAACTTATAGTTTACATTAAGTGATAAGTGATTGTCAAAGAAGGTTGGACTTAAGTTTAAACCTACGGTTGTACGCTTTAACTGATCCGTTTTTAAAACACCCACTTGGTTCAATGCACCTAATGATAAACGGTATGGCATATTTTTAACTACACCAGACATGCTCACATTATTATCATTGCTAATTGCAGTTTGATAAATTTGATCCTGCCAATCGGTATTGGCAGTTCCTAATAATGACTTTAAGGTACTTGTACCATTTGCATTTACAATAGTTCTAATTTCTGCAGCACTAAATACATCTGCTTTTTTAGAAACTGAAGACATGCTAAATTGACTAGAGAAGTCAATTTTCATTGCTCCTTTTTTACCTTTCTTAGTCGTAATTAAAATTACACCATTAGAGGCTCTTGCTCCATAAATAGCAGCCGCAGATGCGTCTTTTAATACAGAGAAAGATTCAATGTCATTTGGGTTAATCAACGCCAACGCATTTGCTTGACCTGAAATACCGCCACCATCAATTGGCATACCATCAATTACAATCAAAGGATCGTTGCTCGCATTCAAAGAAGCACCACCTCTAATTCTAATAGTACTTCCAGAACCTGGCGCACCATTATTACTTGTAATAGACACACCGGCAACCTTACCAGCAATTAATTGTTCTGGAGTAGAAATAGCGCCTGTATTAAAATCCTTTGCAGATACAGTCGATACCGAACCAGTTAAGTCCTTTTTTCTACTAGTACCGTATCCAATGACAACTACGTCAGACAATTGATCGGTAGATGCGGTCAAAGATACGCTCACTGTATTTTTTGAATCCAGCAGCACTTCTTTTGAGGCAAAATTTAAGTAAGAAATTACTAATGCTGTAGCGCCTGTTGGCACTTTGATTGCAAAAGTTCCATCTGCAGAGGTAGTCACCCCTTTATTGCTTCCTTTTACAACCACCGATGCAGCTGCCAAAGGAGCTCCATCTTTAGCGTCAGTCACTTTTCCAGTAACTGTACGTTCTTGGGCATACACCGAAATGCTAATAATAGCAAACAGTAAAGCCGCAAGTGCTTTTTTCATGTTCATAGATTTACAATTTCAAGTTTTAAGAATCGTTAATTGGTAATTAAAAGTTTTTGAATTTTTTGTTTTTGATTTAATTGTATTGATAATAAATAAATTCCTGGTGTATTCATTAACCCATTTTTACGGATAATTACTTTTTGATTTCCTTTATTTTGATATCCAGAATAAAGTATTCCTAAATCGGTGCCGTCCATATTGTATGCGTGTATCGATAAAACGCCACTTTCCGGTAAACTATATTCAAGTGTACCCGTATTGCTCATTGGATTAGGATAAAAATTAGTTTTCATATCCAGTGCAGGCATTTTTAAATCTAAAATGTCTGTGATTACCTGGGTAGAAATATTTTTGTTTGCATACACAAAATATTCACCAGGTTGAAGGGTGATAGAAGCTGAACCATTTAATACGCTTTGGTATTTATTGGTATAAACACTGTACCAAATTCCGTCTGCAGGAAAATTCACCGTACTTGTTTGTGGCGTTACATCAAAATTGCCTACTACCACAAGTTTAATGGAGTCCCCATTAACTTGAAACGATTTAAATAATCCGGCCGTGTTTAAAGTATATTTATTTGAAATAAAGTCATTGGTATAACTCGGATTGGCTCTGAGTTTTAAAAATTTAGCATAGCCATCGTACAATGCTTTTCTGTTCGGATTGGTTACATAATCCCATCTTAATGGCTTATCAGATAATCGGCAGTTATTAGAGACCGTTAAGTCCGTGCAGGTATTAATAGAATACGTGTAACCCAATTCACCAAATTGCCACATTAATTTAGGACCAGGAACGAGTGCCCAAAAAGCAGCAGCCATTTCATTTCGCTTTAATGCTGTTGCTGTATCTTTTACATTATAAGAACCGCTTACGTTTCCATAATTAATATTTCTAAACATAGTGCGCTCCTCATCATGGCTTTCCATATACGTCACTAAATGTTGTTTAGTCCAATTGCGTCCATTTGAAAATGCATTGTTTAAA
Organism: Bacteroidota bacterium; assembly: GCA_947487525.1. Classification (GTDB taxonomy): domain Bacteria; phylum Bacteroidota; class Bacteroidia; order Chitinophagales; family Chitinophagaceae; genus Sediminibacterium. The sequence goes on along the minus strand of CANKWR010000002.1, from coordinate 9,912 downwards.
CTAGCATCTTGTGCGTAACCCATGGTTGATTGGCTAAAACTGTGATTGGCATTGCCCCATAAAAGCATTCCATAATTGGCCAATTCCTGCTCCTCATTGTTATCCGCAAAATGTTCTAAAATACAGTAACTATTTGAGGACACCCTTTGCATGGTATCGTAAATTGTTTTCCAAGTGGCAATTCTATTTGCGTCGTAGGCACCCCATGCACCCACATTGGATGGATTGTTTTTTTGGGTAAATCCTTTGGATAAATCCCATCTAAATCCATCAATACGGTAATTGGTTAACCAGTGTTTTACCACCCTGGAAACCAACAACTTAGTGGCTGGTGACTCGTGATTCAAGTCATTGCCCACATTAAAAGGGTGGGTCGCTGTTGGATTTAACCATGGATTGTTGGCGGCAGGCATGGAATTGGTTCCATCCCAGTACATTTGTGCCAATGGAGAAGAATTAAAAACATGATTCATTACAATGTCCATAACTACGGCGATTCCTTTGGCATGTGCAGAATCAATAAATTCTTTAAACGCTAATTCTGTTCCATAAAATTTATCTAATCCAAAAATAAAATTGGTGTTATATCCCCAACTATTATTTCCTTCGAATTCTGTAACAGGCATTAACTCAATCGTATTGATACCTAATTTTTTAAAATAATTTAAACTATCGCGTAACTCATTAAAATTTTGCTTCTTCGCAAAGTCACGAATCAATAATTCATAAATGATTAAATTGCTTTTATTGGGTCTTACAAAATTATTTGTTTTCCAATTATACGCTGGCTTCGCTGTTTGCAATACACTTACAATTCCACTCGTGCTTCCTGTTGGATACGATTTTAAATTCGGATAAGTAGTAGCTGGAATAAAACGATCATTGTTAGGATCTAATATTTTTTCGGCATTGTAGTCAGCAACTTTTAAATTTCCATCAATCACATATTGATAAGCATATTCTACACCTGGCGTTAAGCCATTTATTTGAAGCCAAAAACGACTACTGTCCCTGGTCATTTTCATCGCATTGTTTAATCCAATGGTCCAATTATTAAAATCTCCAACTACATTTATATTGTTTTTATAGGGTGCATGCAATACCAAGGTAGCCGATGTGTCGCCTGGTAAATAATTAATTCCATCCACAATGCCCGTAGGCAAGTCCTCAATTACTTGATTTCCATTTACGTAAAACTCAGCAGTATCAATGTCTATGAAGGAATTGTTTGTTCCATTTAAATAAATTTTTTGGGCACCTACTTTGTTAATCACTTTATAACTACTAATACTGGATGCATTATTTGCTGTACTTAAAAGTGTGTCATTAAAATAGATTGATAAATTCACATTTTGATTTGCTTTCCCATTAATACGTATCGTATCTCCAATTTTTTTAGAAACTGGCTCTAAGTTTTTCGAAAAGGTAGGCTGGAAAAGAGGGGTATCAATTTTTACGTGTACGTTATTGTCATACACATTTAGATACATGTCAGAACCATCTGTATTTCTTAATACACTGTTCCCTGCTCCATCTCTAAATAAAATGGCAATTTTTACAATTCTTTCGTTTGCATTGGTGATGCCAAAAAAGGAACGAAGGTTATTATGAATAGTATAACTCCACTTGTTATTGCCTAGTGAAGTACATTTAAAATTTGCATTGGTAGTTCCCCAGGTAGTTAAAACATATTTCCAATCTGCAGCACCGGTACTTAAACTAGTAATGGCACCAATATGTACATAAATATCATTGGTATTGCCTAATAAACCTTTATTACCTTTAGTAGCATTGGCAGTAATTATGGTGCTTGTTGCAGTCTCTGTAATAAAGTCAGGACTGCTTACTAACAGTTGTCCATTCACGTGTAATGACAAAAATAGTATTAATGAAAATAAAAGTTTTTTCACTTTGTTGGCAAGCTTTATCAATGTGTAGGTATTACACATTACTAAGATAAGGAAAATAATCTATAACAAAATTATTTCAAAAATGGATCCAAAGCAACTGTGGGCTTACCATTATTATCAAAAGCCCCCAAAGAATACCCCTGCCAATTATTATAACTCTGTGGCTCCCAATAAAATACGCCTAAGCCCTTCCTATCATTCACCAATTTTACTTTATTGATGAGGTCTTGAATAAACAATTTGGCTTCACTGGGGTTGTCCCAAGGCATGCCTACCTCCACCACCATAACGGGGGTGTTGTACCTGGACACCATATCATTCATATTTTGTAAGCATAAATTATTCGCATTTTGCCAGCCTCCAGGCGCCCAAGTTGGGTAAAGTGACATACCCATGATGTCCCATTTGACCCCATTGTTCTTTAAACCATCAAAAATCCAGCGAAATAGTGCATTGTTCCAACCATTTGAAACATGCACCATCACTTTTGCATTGGGAAAAACAGTTTTGGAAGCCTCGGCCCCTGCGCTGATGAGTTGGGCAAAGTTTTGCATATTGATACTTGCCTTTCCATCAGGCCATAAAACTCCATCATCTGTTTCATTGCCTATCTGTACCCAGGTTGGTTGAATCCCTGCAGTTTTTAATTGATTTAAAACAAAAAGGGTATGATTTTTTAAAGAATCTTTTAAAACAGGGAAGGAAGCGGTGGACCAGGCTGCAGGTTTGGTTTGTTTGCTTGGATCAGCCCAATTATCACTATAATGAAAATCAATTAAAAGTTGTAAACCCAAATTTTTAGCTCTTATGCATTTTGCAATCACATCCTCTATTCCGTTCCACTTATTGGCGGGATTAACCCAAACTCGAATGCGTATTGCATTCATACCAATTTCTTTCATTAATGCAAAGCATTCCGTTGCTACCCCATTTTTATTGTAAAATTGAATGCCCTTGGATTCCATTTCAGTGACCCAACTAATATCTGCTCCTTTTATAAAGGTAGTATCAGACTGGCTAGGAACCACTGGTGGCAAAGGATCTACAATCGGTGTTTCCACAGTTGGTTTACATGCGAGAATCAAAATGGTGATCAGTACTACAATACAATTGTACCAACGATTTATAGGTAGCATATTAATAAATTAATTAAATATGAAGTTAATAAGAAATTAATACATTAAAATATTTATTTACTTTTAGTGACTCGATTTATTTTATTATTCAACTACGCCTGTTTATGTTTAAAATATTTAAAACAATACTGTTTACTTTTTGCTTAACAACCATTGCAACAAATTTATTTTCTCAAGCTATACCAACCGTTTCAAAAGGAAGCATTGTTAGAATTGATCACCTGCAATCCAAGTATGTTGATAAAAGAATTGTGGATGTATGGCTTCCCGAAGGATATACTAAAAATAAAAAATATGCCGTACTGTATATGCAGGATGGCAATATGTTATTTGATTCAACCATAACTTGGAATAAAAAGTCGTGGAATATCAATTATAAAATTTCAAACCTGCTAATTGAAAATAAAATCAAGGATGTCATTGTAGTGGGCATTTGGAATGGCGATAAAAAAAGACATGCTGAATACTTTCCACAAAAGCCTTTTGAAAATTTATCAACAGCACAAAAAAATAAAATTTTTGATGCAGTAAGAAGCAATAATGCCTCGGTATTTAATAATAACGCCATTTATTCAGATAATTATTTAAAGTACCTTGTTCAGGAACTGAAGCCCTATATCGATCAACAATTTTCAACTTATACCAATGCAAAAAATACTTTTATCGGCGGTAGCAGTATGGGTGGTTTGATTTCAATGTATGCAATATGCGAGTATCCGAACATATTTGGGGGTGCGATGTGTATGTCCACCCATTGGCCTGGTATATTCGCAATGGAAGACAATCCCATCCCGGATGCTTTTCTTAATTACTTAAGTGCAAAATTACCCAATCCTAAAAATCATCAACTTTATTTTGATTGTGGCAACCTTGCCTTGGATGCATTATACCCACCTTTACAAAACAAAGTAGACTCGGTGATGCGTAAAAAAGGTTTCACAAAAAATAATTGGATGACCAAATATTTTATCAACCAGGATCATAGTGAAGTTTCATGGAATAGCCGTCTTGATATTCCACTCACATTTTTATTGCATCAATAATTTCGAGAAAATAATGGTATTTTTTGAGGACAAAATGAACTTAGGATTGGTGTGCGCCCTCTTCAATGCTCACTAAATAAGGGGTCAGCTGTTTTCCTGTTTGCGTTTGATAGGCGGTAGAAAGCTGTTCAATGAATTCATTGACTGCAGTTGCTTTTACAATATTAATAGTACATCCTCCAAAACCTCCACCCATCATTCTTGCGCCTATTACATTTTCATTGCTTTCAACTTCGCTAATTAAAATATCTAATTCAGGACAACTTACTTCATATAATTTTGACAAGCCCGTGTGTGTTGCAAACATTTTTTGTCCAAATGCAATTAAATTATTCATTACTAAATCGGATGCAGCAGCTTGGGTTCGCTCTATTTCCTCAATCACATATTTACATCTATTATAAACAAGCGAACTAGGATCAACACATTCGTTTAACATGTCAATGGTGGCGTCCCTTAATGAAGCCACCTCTGGATATTTTTGTTGGATGATTTGAATTCCTTTTTCACACTCCGCTCTACGTACATTATATTCACTACTCGCCAAAGCATGCTTTACCCCTGTATCCAATAAAACAATTTGATATGTACCTAAATCCAATGGAAAATAGCGGTATTCCATATTTTGACAATCTAAAAGCACTACTTTATTTTTCTTGCCAAACAGGCTTGCAAACTGATCCATGATACCGCAATGTACGCCTGCAAAATCATGCTCCGCCTTTTGTGCGATAAAAGCCAATTCCATGGTATCAATACCAAATTCAAATAATTCGTTAAGTCCAAATGCTATAGCACATTCAATGGCAGCAGAACTTGACAGGCCCGCTCCTATAGGTACATTGCTACTAATACTTATATTAAATCCTGTTGGGAATTTTCTTTTTTTTACAAATTGCACAATGACCCCTATAATATAGTTGGCCCATTGCTTTTCATTGATACGTAAATTTGCAATGGAGTCGAGGATTAAACTGTCCGCTAAGTCGATGGCGGTTAAATGTATTTCATCATCGGCACGCTTGGTAATAGTTGCAGTGGCAGCCATTTGTATGGCAGCGGGCAATACAAATCCATTATTGTAATCGGTATGTTCTCCAATTAAATTGATCCTGCCTGGTGCGGTAACTGTAATTGATTGCATGTATAAAAATTAAAACGCCAGTTGATTAGACATACGCTTTAATTCTATCTCGGCTATTTTTGCAGTAAACTTTAAACTTGTTAATCTAAATCCTGCTGTTTCAAAACTTTGTTGCGCTTGTTTTACGTCAACAATAGTTGCTTGACCTAACTTGAACCGCTCCATTACCAAGGTTAATAGCGCTTCAGACATTTCATAGTTCTGAATTTCGATAGGTGTTTGTTTTAAACTATTCTGATAGTTTTGATATGTTTTATATAATTCAGTGGCTAAATCCTGTACCGTATTATCATATTGAAGCTTAGCACTTACTGTATTAATTTGTGCGTTTTTATACGCGCGTTTACTCGTACTACCTGCATAAATTGGAATGCTTAAATTCAATCCTAAAAATGGGCCATAGCTTTCATTTACCAATATGAAACCGGCAGTTGATTTATTGCTATTGTAATTATATCCTCCATTTGCTCTTAATGTTGGATACGTCAATGCCCTTGTTTCCTTTTCTAAAAACTGATTGACATTAATTAATTGCTGAGCAGACTGCAACATTGGATGCTCTTTTATTTTTGATTCCACTTCTGCCAAACTAATTTTTGAATCTACTTGAATACTATCTGTGAAAATATAATTTGAATTAGAAGGTATCACCATACTATTGTATAAATCTGCTTTCACTTGCTCTAGTATCACCAATTGATTTTGCTTTGCTTGCAACAATGCATTTAAGTCCAAACTGGATTGTAATACATCCGCTTGATTGGCGGTACCCACTGTTTGTCTTGTTTTTACAATTGACAAGCGCTGTTCTGACGCTTCAATTGATTTTTCAATTGTCTTTAAAAATGCAACCTGTCTTATCACATTATAGTATTGCTGCATCACTGTTGAAGTGGTATTCAACATTTGTGTTTGTAAAGTTGCAGTGGTTTGTTTTTCGATACTTGCCAAACGCTCTTTGGTAGCAGCAATTCGGTAACCATTGAATAAAATCATGGTTGCAGACAAGCCACCGTTTAAAGTAGATCCATCAACACCTGGTCTTGAAGTATTTCTGGAAGGATCTGGAAATGTTTGGTTAATGGTAGTAAGGGTGTTGTTATTGTTACCAGTTGCTGTTACACTTGGCAAGCCCCCTGCTACCCCATAGTTATTGTTGTTCTTAGCAATGGTTACATTGTTCTCCATTAACTTAATATCATAGCTATTTTGAATCGCAATAGTTACAGCTTCCTTTAAACTTAATTTATTTTGTGCAACTAATTTTTCGGCTGAGAAAAAGATTACAAAAAATAAAAAAATAAAATTGTGTTTCTTCATATCATAAAATTAGTGTCGCTCCTTGGTAGATTTAAATTTATTACACCAGTGGTTTTTTATTAAATACTACCCTACCAATGTTCCCACTGCCTCCCCCTTTACCAACTTCATTAGGTTGCCTGGCTGGTTCATATCAAATACAATAATAGGAAGCTTGTTTTCCATACATAATGTAAATGCGGTCATGTCCATTACTTTTAAGTTTTTAGCAATACAATCTTGGAAACTTATTTTTTCAAACTTAACTGCATTGGGATTTTTCTCCGGGTCTGAATCATATACGCCGTCAACTCTCGTTCCTTTTAAAATCACATCGGCCTTCATTTCAATGGCCCTTAATGAGCCCGCTGTGTCTGTTGTGAAATAAGGATTACCCGTACCTGCACCAAATATCACTACACGTCCTTTTTCTAAATGTCTTAAAGCTTTTCTACGGATATAGGGTTCAGCCACCTGCTCCATATTAATGGCAGATTGTAAACGGGTGTACACCCCAATTTTTTCCAACATCGCTTGAATGGCCATCGCGTTAATCACGGTTGCCAACATGCCCATATAATCACCATGTGCTCTTTCAATGCCGCTGTCGGCCTCGTTCATACCGCGATAAATATTACCGCCTCCAATCACAATGGCCACTTCCACACCTAAGGCAACCACTTCTTTAATTTCATTGGCGTACTGCTCAATAATTTTTGGATTAAACGGATCACCCGTTCTCTCGGTTCCGATCAAAGCTTCACCAGATAATTTTAATAAAACGCGTTTGTACTTGGGCTGCATAATTGGTGGTATTTATACTTGCAAGATACAAATTTACCCAAATAAAAAGGGGGCCTTTTTAGACCCCCTTTCGTTATTTTTTAATTCTTATCCAAGTGCTACACGCTTGAACTCAGTAACTTTAATGTCACCTACGCTCTTCACATGCTCGCCCACTGTTTTAGACCCGTCTTTCACGAAAGACTGTGCTAATAAAGTTTGCTCCTTAAAGAATGCTGCAATTTTACCTTCGGCAATTTTAGCAATCATTTCTTCTGGCTTTCCTGCCATTTTAGGATCTTCTTTCATCGTATCAATAATAATAGCTCTTTCGCGTGCAACTGTTTCAGCAGGCACTGAATCAGCATCCACCGCTACTGGGTTCATCGCAGCAATTTGCATTGCTAAGTCTTTACCCAATTCAGCAGCTTCTGCAGTTAATGCAACCAATACACCCATACGGTTAGCACCGTGAATATAAGAAGCTACATAAGGAGCATCTACTCTTTCAAATTTAGCAACAGAGATTTTTTCTCCAATCGCAGCTAATTTATCGTTGATCATATCTGCAACAGTAGTACCGTTGATAGATACAGCGTTTAATTCTTCCACTGATTTAACATTGTTTGCAACAGCAGCCTCAGCAATGCTTTGCGCAAATGCAACGAACTCTGCATTCTTAGAAACGAAATCGGTTTCACATGCAATACAAACCACAAATCCTGTTTTTTGATCAGCAGATGTTTTTGCAATAATTACTCCTTCTTTTGCTTCACGATCGCTACGCTTGGCAGCCACTTTCTGACCTTGCTTACGTAACCAATCAATCGCTCCTTCAAAATCACCATTCGTTTCTGTCAATGCTTTACGGCAATCCATCATGCCGGCACCGGTAGCTTGACGTAACTTATTAATATCTTGTGCTGTTATAGCGCTCATAAAAATATTTTTAAATTGTTCTTTAAAATTAACTTGCTAATTACAATCAAATAAAAACAATTGGGTCATTGGTGTCTACTTACATAGCAACCAATAACCCAATTGGGATAATGTATTATTTTCTTACTGGACCACGAGAACCAGTAGTCGTACGACGCTTAGGAGCACCTGGAGCAGAAGGACCTGCACCCGCACCACGCTTAGCTCTTCCGCCTTCCGCATTTGCTTCAGCTTCCATACGCTTTGCTTTCGCTTCGTTTTCGTTGTTGCCTTCTTCTACTTCAGTTTCATCATCTTTAGAAGCTTGACGCTCAGCTAAACCTTCAGCGATTGCTGCAGTGATATAGTTCGTAATGATGGCAATTGACTTTGTAGCATCGTCATTAGAAGGGATAGAGAAGTCCACTTGATTAGGATCACAGTTCGTGTCAACCATACCAAAAGTTTGGATGCCTAAACGCTTTGCTTCTGCTAATGCAATATGCTCATGTCCAATATCTACTAAGAATAAAGCGGCAGGTAAACGGCCCAATTGAGCGATACCACCTAATACTTTTTCCATTTTATCTTTATCGCGACCTAATGTTAAACGCTCTTTTTTAGTTAAGCTGTCTGCGCTACCGTCGTTCAACATTTTGTCAATGCTTTGCATTTTCTTAACGCTCTTACGCACCGTATTAAAGTTTGTCAACATACCACCTAACCAACGCTCAGTTGCATAAGGCATGTTTACTTTCTTTGCACACTCGCTTACAATTTCTTTTGCTTGTTTCTTAGTAGCAACAAACATAATTTTCTTACCGCTCTTCGCAATTTGCTTTAAAGCAGCAGCAGTTTCTTGTAAATGATCTACCGTCTTGTTTAAATCAATGATGTGAATTCCTTTCTTCTCAGCGAAGATATAAGGTAACATCTTTGGATTCCACTTCTTTTTAAGGTGACCAAAGTGTACGCCAGCTTCCAAAAGTTGCTGTTGAAGTGAAGTATTATTTTCCATTTGTATAAGTTGTAATAATGAATTAAAAAATTGTTACGATTAACGCTTGCTAAATTGGAAGCTTCTACGTGCCTTCTTGTGACCGAACTTCTTACGTTCAACACTTCTTGGATCACGCTTCAATTGTCCAGCAGCTTTCAATGTTGGACGAACTTCAGGATTCAATTCAACTAATACACGAGCAATACCTAATTTGGCTGCTTCTGCTTGTCCTTTCATACCTCCGCCTGTTGCGTTAATTACGATATCGTATTTACCTTCAACACCAGCTGCTTTTAAAGGAGCTTCTACTTGATTTTGTAAGTATACTAAAGGAAAGTACGCTTTGTAATCTTTATCATTAACGGTAATTTTTCCAGTACCCTTGCTAACGAAGACACGCGTTACGGCTTCCTTACGACGACCTACTGCATTTGTTTGCTTTTCCATTTATATAGATTTGGAATTAATTAAAATTTAAATTCTTTTGGTTGTTGTGCAGTATGAGGGTGTTTGTCACCAGCATATACAAATAACTTTTTGATCATCTTACGACCTAAACGATTTTTAGGTAACATACCTTTAACCGCTCTTTCCATAATTACTTCTGGACGACGCTTGATTAAATCTTCAGCAGCTTCTTCTTTTTTACCACCTGGGTAACCAGAATAGTTTAAGTATT
>CANKWR010000001.1 GCA_947487525.1 Bacteroidota bacterium | reverse complement strand
CAATAACTCAGGAGACGATATCGGAACCTTGGTGGAACAGGTCCGTTTTGCACCACAGGCAGGAAAATACAAAGTATATATTGTGGATGAGGTGCACATGTTAAGTGCAAGTGCCTTCAATGCATTTTTGAAAACCTTGGAGGAGCCTCCACCCTACGCAATATTTATTTTAGCGACCACTGAAAAACATAAAATATTGCCTACCATTTTAAGTAGGTGTCAAATTTTTGATTTTAAAAGAATCACCTCCAACGATACGGTGGAACATTTAGAAGAAATTGTTGGAAAAGAACATATTCAAGCCGAGCGAAATGCATTGCAATTAATTGCGCAAAAAAGCGAGGGTTGTATGCGTGATGCTTTGAGTATTTTGGATAAAATTGTCAGCTTCTCCAATGGCGCTTTGACGTATAAAAATACCTTAGAGCATTTAAATATTTTAGACGAAGAATATTTTTTTAAACTAATTGATTATTTAACCACACAGGAGCTTACCAAAGCCATGTTGTTGTATGATGAAATTAATCAAAAAGGATTTGAAGGGGATACCGTACTTTCTGAATTAGCTAGCTTTATTAGAAATTTATTGGTTTGTAAAGATCCTGCCAGCGCGGGCTTATTGGAGTCCATTGAAGGATGGAGGGATCAATATATTAAAACCGCAAAAGAAATTAGCACTCCTTATTTAGTGAGTGCCCTCAATATTTTAAACGAAGCGGAAATACAATTTAAAATGGCCCGCAACAAGCGATTGCACGTTGAAATGGTCATTATTAAATTAAACTTTTTAGCGCAAGCCATTGAGTTAAGCTTGGAAAACGACCAAGTAATAAAAAAAAAACTAGTTGACGCACACTATCCTATTCGACTAAAGAAAATTCTTCCCTTAAGTAATATCTCGGTGAATGCCGAAGCGAAATTGGTGATTGAAACCGCTGTAATAAAACCTGCAGCTCCTTCAGCCGCAACAACTCCAAAACCGGTCATGCCAGTTGCCATTCCCAATCCGGTAGCCAATGATGCAAAGGAAGGGGGATCTAATAAAAATTTATTGGCCGTGTTGCAACAAAAATATGGCAAGGACTATACGATTGAAGAGGTAAAAGAATCTGTTCCACTAAGCTTGGATTTATTACAAAAATGTTGGGATGAATATGCAGTGTATTTAGAAGCCAACGCCAAACACGCATCTGCAGGTACCTTTAAAGTAGCACAATTAAAAATTGAAGACGAATGGCATTTCACCGTAACGGTGGGTGCGCTCACTGCGCAGAAATTTGTAGAGCAGGAAAGAATGAATGTTTTAGAAAAAGTGTGGGACTTGTTTCAAAACAGAACCATTCAATTTGATGTACTTGTTGAAGCAGGAGAACAAGAGGACGTGCCTTTGCACATGCGCTTAAATAGCAAACAAAAATACGATCGCATTGCAGCACAATACCCTTTAGTAGCAGCACTTAAAAAACGTTGTAACCTCGAAGTGTATTTTTAATGGATTATAATTTTGCTTTATGATATCCCTTCTGCTTTAAATATTGGAAAATTTTTTGACGGTGGTCGCCTTGAATAATTATTTCGCCGTCTTTTACAGATCCACCTGTGCCACATTGATTTTTTAGTGACTTACCCAATAGATTCATATCTTCCTCCGATCCAACAAATCCATATACAATGGTCACTGTCTTGCCTGCCCTATGTTTGGTTTCAAGGATCACACGTAAAGGTTGCTCAGCAGGTGTTAAAGTATCAATCGCTTCTTCCTCGGAAGGAGGCATATAATTGGGGTCGGTACTATATACCAATGGAGAACCAAGTAGTTTATTTTTTTTACGCATACATCCATGAATTTGAAATTAGCATTAAGGGGGAATAGGCATTCGAAATAATCAGCGGGATTAGTTCACCCTAAGGCTGATAATGGCATAGCCATTTTTGCTTTCCTGAAGCAATAAAGTAATGTTGAATTTAGTATTGCTTGACAATAATTTACCTGTCAAATAAAGGGTATTGCCAACTTTACGGGCGGCACTTTTTTCAAAACCGAAAATACTTTTTCTGTTAAAAAAGGCCCTTAATAAATCATTGGCTTCTCGCGCATTCACCTGTCTTTGTCCTGCAATATCAGGAAGACTCACTTCCACTTGGGTGTCCCAAAAAGAAAGTAAATTATTGAAATTGGCAGTTTGCAAATTTTGCACCAACGCCTCGGTTTCATTCTGTGCTTTTACTTGCGTACTCGCAACAAACAAAACAAGAAGCAATATTATTTTACGGAATGGTTGCATTTTTAAGACTTGAGTTGAATTATAACAGTTTAAAGTTTGTAATGTGCTTAGTATTTTGAAACTTTGCGCTTGGTATCGTAAAATTAGACAATCACGGTGTAAAACAGAAGAATATGTCAAAAAAAGTAATATTGGTCATCATGGATGGGTGGGGATTAGGGAAAGTGCCTTTGTCGGATGCGATTCAACAAGCAAAAGTGCCCTTCGTGCAAGGATTATATAGCAAATATTCTAATTCTACCCTGGTTACCTGTGGCGAGGAAGTGGGATTGCCTGAGGGTCAAATGGGCAATAGCGAAGTTGGGCATTTAAATTTAGGCGCAGGCAGAATTGTGTATCAGGAATTACAAAGAATTAATGTTGCCGTACGCGACGGATCATTGGCAACCAATCCTACTTTATTGGCTTCCATTCAATATGCAAAAGACCATAACAAGCCATTGCATTTATTAGGACTCGTGAGTGATGGTGGAGTGCATGCGCATACTTCACACTTAAAAGCCATTTGTGATATATGTAAAGCCAACGGTTTAGAGAACGTATTTATTCATGCTTTCACCGATGGTAGAGACACGGATCCAAAAAGTGGTTTGGCCTATGTTGAAAATGTGGAAGCACATTTAAAAAATTCAGTTGGCAAAATTGCAACGGTGAGTGGAAGATATTATGCAATGGATAGAGACAAGCGATTGGAAAGAGTTCAGTTGGCTTATGATGCTTTGGTCAATGCCAATGGACCCACTGCACTTAGTGCTTTGGATGCCATTAAAGAGAATTATGCAAAGGGTATTACAGATGAATTTATTAAACCAACCATCCTATTAGAAAATGGCGCCCCTATTGCAAAAATAGAGGAAGGTGATGCAGTGCTTTGTTTTAATTTCAGAACCGATCGTTGTAGAGAAATTACCGAAGTCTTGTCTCAAAAGGATTTCCCTGAATTTGGCATGAAAAAGCTTAAGCTTCATTATACGACTATTACAAAGTATGATGAGACCTTCCAAAACGTGGAAGTAATTTTTGAAAATGACAATTTAGTAAATACTTTGGGCGATGTATTGGCACAAAATCATAAAAAACAAATTCGCATTGCTGAAACTGAAAAGTATCCGCATGTTACTTTCTTTTTTAGTGGCGGCCGTGAAGTTCCTTTTGAAGGAGAGTCCCGTATCATGGCTCCTTCACCAAAAGTGGCCACCTATGATTTACAACCAGAAATGAGTGCTAAGGAATTAACTGAAAAGCTATTGCCTGAAATTAATGCTGGCAACCCCGATTTTATTTGTTTAAATTTTGCCAATGCAGATATGGTGGGCCATACTGGCGTTTTTAGTGCTGTTGTAAAAGCAGTGGAAACCGTAGATGCCTGTGTAGCACAAATTGTAACTGCTGGCTTAGACAATGGCTATACTATATTCCTAACAGCCGATCACGGCAATGCCGACTATATGATTAATGAGGACGGAAGTCCCAATACAGCGCATACCACCAACCTGGTGCCCTTTTTTATTATCGACAAGAATTGGAAGGGCACTATCCAACCTGGGAAATTAGGAGACATCGCACCCACCATCTTATCCATGATGGGCGTGGCCATTCCAAAAGAGATGACAGGCAAAGTACTGATCTAAATTAATTAACCTACTTTTAAACTATCAACACCTTTAGTTGTCTACTTTTTAAAATTAAAGAATATGATCAAGAAAATTTTAATTGGATTGTTAGTAGCCCTTATTATTATTCAATTCTTTGGCCCAGAACGTAATTTATCTGGCAATACCCAAAATGACATTAGTACTAAATATCCAATGCCAGATAGTGTAAAAGCCATCGTTAATAAAGCATGTGTCGATTGCCATAGCAATAAAACGGCTTACCCTTGGTATGCCTCTATTCAGCCACTAGGCTTTTGGTTGGCCGATCATGTGAAGGAAGGTAAAAGTGAAATGAATTTTAATGAATTTGCTTCTTATAGAATTGCCAAGCAAAACCATAAATTAGAAGAAGTCATTGAACAAGTGAAGGAAGGTGAAATGCCGTTGCCTTCTTATACACTTATTCATTCGGAAGCAAAGTTGACTGAAGCGGAAAAGGTAACATTAACACAATGGTGTCAAAGTATCATGGACAGTTTAAAAGCAACCTACCCTGCTGACAGTTTAAAATTGAAAAAAAAGAAAACAGAATCGGCTAAATAGCCAAAGCGGAATAATGAAAATCAACAAAGCCACTTATTTAATTTCAAGTCCAGGATATGAACAATGTCCCAAACTAGCACAACCGGAATATGCATTTATTGGACGCAGTAATGTAGGAAAATCCTCCATTATCAATGCTGTATGCAATCAAAAAAATTTAGCAAAAACTTCAGGTACTCCAGGTAAAACTCAATTAATTAATCATTTTGAAGTAATGAGTTCCTCTAGCAAGGGACCTTGGGACAAATGGTATATTGTGGATTTGCCAGGTTATGGGTTTGCCAAAGTTTCTCAAAGTAGTCGAAGAAGATGGGAGCAGATGATTGAAAATTACTTAAGAAAGCGCCCTAATTTAAACCGCGTTTTTGTATTGATTGACAGTAGACATGCTCCTCAAAAAATTGACCTCGAGTTTATTGAACAAATGGTGAAATGGGAAATCCCTTACACTTTAATATTTACAAAATCAGATAAGGAAAAGCCTGGGGTGGTAGCACGCAATGTGCAAGCCATGTTTGACATCTTAAAGGAAAGACTCCCCTTTTTACCTCAAGGCTTTGTTACCAGTGCTGAGAAAAAGGAAGGCGTGGAAGAAGTGGTTGCTTGTATTGATCAATACAACCGCTTATACGCCGAGGATCAGCAACAGCCCTAGAGCAGCTTTCAACAATGAATAACCAGTTAAAATTACAGTCAAATACTTAATCATCGCCCGCTTCCAATAAGTGGGCGACTTTGTTTATATTTGCCCCTTACACGCATCGAATATGAAGATTTTATTTAAATACATCAGACCCTTTAGAAGATTAGTCATTATCGGCTTTATTTTAGCAGCCATTAATCAAACCTTTTCCATGTTTGACCCCATGTTATTTGGAAGGTTAATAGACGAGTTTGCCAAAACCCCTTTTATAGATGCGATGGGACATATTCGTGCGCAACCTGAATTTTTAAAGGGTGTTGGTAACATACTTTTATTATTGGTAGGAACTGCCATGGTGAGCAGAATTGCCAAAGCATTTCAGGATTATACGGTAAATGTAATTATTCAAAAATTTGGTGCTGCTTTATTTACGGATGGCCTAAAGCATTCTATGCAATTGCCTTATCAAGCATTTGAAGACCAAAGAAGTGGGGAGACCTTGTCTATTTTAACAAAAGCAAGAGCCGATTGTGAAAAGTTTATTAGCTATGTAATTAATGTGGTATTTGGTATTGTGGTGAGCATTGTATTTATTTCCATTTATGCAACCAAATTGCATTGGTCCATCATGCCTATTTATATTTTAGGTGCAGGAACCATTGCGTATGTAACCAATTTATTGAGTAAGCGCATTAAGTCCATTCAAAAAAATATTGTCAAAGAAACCACTACCCTCGCAGGTACCACCACCGAGAGTTTACGCAATATTGAGTTGGTGAAAAGCTTAGGTTTAACCAATCAGGAAATAGCCCGACTTAATAACAACACTTATAAAATATTAGCACTTGAATTAAAGAAAGTAAAAAACATCCGTTCTTTAAGTTTTATTCAAGGCACCATGGTTAACTTTTTAAGACAGGTAATCACATTCACTTTAATGTGGTTAATATTCAAAGAAATTTTAACCGTGGGTCAGTTAATCTCTTTGCAATTTTATAGCTTCTTTATATTCGGACCTTTGCAGGAAATTGGCAGTATTATTATGAGCTACCGTGAAACGGAAGCTTCTTTACAAAATTTTGAAGCATTAATGAAAAAGGATATTGAAATTAATCCTGCTGAAGCAACTGCCATTGGTAATATTGAACATATCGCATTTAAAAACGTAGGTTTTCAGCATCAAACAGCCAACTTCAAAGCCATGGATGACATTAGCTTTGAGGCCAAGAAGGGAGAAACCATTGCCTTTGTGGGACCCTCAGGCGCCGGGAAAAGCACTTTGGTAAAATTGATTGTGGGATTGTATCAAACACAGGAAGGACAAATATTAATCAATGGTGTTAATAATAAGCAAATTGATATGAACGAACTAAGAAATCAAATTAGTTTTGTTACACAGGATACGCAATTATTTGCCGGCACCATTCGCGAGAACCTTGTATTTGTGGCTCCCAATGCAAGCGAGGAAGAGATGTTAATTGCTTTACAAAAATCAAGTTGTACGAATATATTAGACAAAGGCGGTAATGGCCTGGCAACGGTCATTGGAGAAGGCGGATTAAAATTAAGCGGTGGTGAAAAACAACGTTTGTCCATTGCACGTGCTTTATTAAGACACCCTCATTTATTAATATTTGACGAAGCCACTTCCAGCTTAGATAGTTTAACCGAAGAATCAATTACCGATACCATTCGTGAACTCTCGGCCGAGCGTGAGCAAATCACCATTATGATTGCGCACCGATTAAGCACCATTATTCATGCAACCAGGATATATGTATTGGAGAAGGGTAAAGTAATTGAACAAGGGAACCACGAAGCATTATTAGCAGAAAAAGGATTGTATTATGCCATGTGGAGACAACAAATTGGAGAGAGGAAACAAAACAACTAATTAATCGCGTTCAAACTTCTTTTTTAAATATTCCATAACGGAAGGATCTTCTAAGCCTTCCATATCACTCAATTCAATTTCAATGGCTTTGGTACTTAAGCGTATTTCAATTAGTGAAAGAAAAATAGACCAACAAAAAGAAACCAAGCTTGCCGCAAAAATTACCTGTGCCGTTTTCTGGTATTCGATGTAAATGAAAAACATGCAGACTATGGCCATCAACAAGGAAGTCACCCCATAGGTTTGCATGTTTCTAATAAGTTTAAGCCGATACCTAAGGTTCTTAATTTGGATAAAAATTAAATGACGTTGCTCCTGTGTTTGATACTTATCGTGCAATACCCTCACGCGGCTAGACAAAGCCAAAAAACGGTTGGTATAGGCCAGCATAATTAAACTAATTGCTGGAAAAAGAAGGGCGGGTATATTCACAGTTAATTCCATACCACAAAAATATAAAGTATTTTTGTGCTTTCGGAACAAACCATGGAAAAAGAGCTATTTAAGGAAATACAGGCAGGACTACCCCAGGAACCCGGCATTTATCAATACTTTGATGAAAACGGGCACTTGTTGTATGTAGGGAAGGCCAAGAATATCCGAAAAAGGGTAAGCTCCTATTTCTTAGCTGCCCATCAACATACCTTAAAAACCATTGAGCTGGTTCAAAAAATAAAGGACATTCAGTTTACCATTGTGAACTCCGAACACGATGCCTTTATTTTAGAAAATGAACTGATTAAAAATTATCAGCCCAAATACAATATTAATTTAAAGGACGATAAAACCTATCCTTATATCGTCATCAAAAAAGAAAACTTTCCGAGGGTATTTTTAACGCGACGAAAAATCAAAGACGGTAGTACCTATATCGGACCCTTTACCAATGTGTTGGCAGTAAGAGAATTAATTGATCATATAAAACATACCATTCCCTTACGCACCTGCACCCTTCCTCTTAGTCCAAAAAACATTGAGCAAGGAAAATTTAAAGTATGCTTGGAATATCATTTAGGCAATTGTTTGGGCCCTTGTCAGGGACATCAAAGCCTAGCATCCTACAATGAGTCCATTGAGCAGGTGCAACATTTGTTAAAAGGCAATATCAAGCCAGTACTCCAAAATTTAAAAGAAAAAATGGCAGCAGAAGCTGTTGCTTTAGAATTTGAAAAAGCAGCACTGAGCAAAAAGAAAATAGAGGAGCTGGAACATTATCAAACCAAGTCGGTCGTATATACTAAACAGCAGCATGCTATGGATGTTTTTAGTATTGCCCATGAAGGGGATCAGGCCTATGTGAGTTATTTGATGGTAGAGAATGGCAGGATTATTCAAACCCATATCCTACCCCTAAGTGTGCCTTTGGAAGAAACGGTAGAAACCATTTTAGTATTTGCGATCCATTATTTTAGAAGCAATTTAAATAGTAGGGCAAAAGAAATTATTGTGCCCTTTGAATTAAGTGAAAAAGTATTTGAAGTTAAATATACCATTCCGCAGGTGGGTGACAAGGAACAACTACTTGCCCTCTCTCAAAAAAATGCCAATTATGCCTTAAAGGAATGGAAACACAAACAGGCATTGGTGAGTGTCAACCCCATTATACACAGTGCTGTATTGGAAGAAATACAAGATGTATTGCACTTATCAGAAACACCCGCCCATATTGAATGTTTTGACAACTCTAATTTTCAAGGGTCCTATCCAGTTTCGGCGATGGTATGTTTTAAAAACGGGGTACCCAGTAAATCGGATTACCGAAAATTTAATATAAAAACCGTGGTGGGCATTAATGACTTTGCCAGCATGAAAGAATCGGTGGTCCGTAGGTACAAATCGGTACTTGAAAAAAACTTACCCCTACCGCAACTGATAATTATTGACGGCGGAAAAGGACAATTAAACGCAGCTTTAGAAGCACTCACCGATTTAGGCATACAGGACAAAGTAACGACGGTAGGCTTGGCAAAAAATATTGAAGAAATATTTTTTCCTGGAGACAGCAAATCCATCATACTAGACTGGCACAGTGAAGCCCATAAATTAATCCGAAACATCAGGGATGAAGTGCACCGCTTTGGTATTCAGTTTCACCGTAGCAAAAGGTCCAAGGGCGCATTGGAAACAGGACTCGACCATATTCCTGGCATAGGTCCCAAAACCAAGGAATTATTGCTATTACAATTTAAGTCGGTACAAAAAATCAAGGATGCGCATCCTTCCATTTTAGCTGAATTGATTGGAGAAAAAAAAGCCGCTTTGTTAAATGCGGCTTTAGAAAAATAATTTTTAGTATACCCATCGATCCTGTTCCTGATCAAATATTTTTTGCTTGATTTTCTCAGAATATTCTAAACGTTTAGCATTGTCTTTTTTAAACAACTCTTTAAACGTTCTATCATTCTCGTTATCAATGGTTGTTTTGTATATGGAGGCTTCAAAGTAGCCTAAATCCAATAAATCACTCCATGACATTTCAGTTGCCTTATTCATTGGGTTGTACACCTTGTATTTTGACAAGTAAGGCCTAATCTCATCATAATTTACCCAAAACAAAACCTGGCGAATTGGGCTAGGTGTTTGATAAGAAATTGCTCCATTGGCACCTGTAATTTGTACAGGTTGTTGAGGGATTAAAGCCACTGGCGCAATGGCAATAATTCTTCTGAATAATTGACCATACTTTTTATCAAAAATATATTGTTCTTTTAAATCGAATGTATATATACTTTGTAAAGGCACTTTTGCTTTAGCTGTTATAGATTTAACTACTTGACTACCTATTACATCATAACTAGTTGTCACTTTTGGAGTGAACATTGCTTCCAGAGAATCTAAAATAATGGGTTGAACAAAGTCATCGCCTCCCTCTTCTTCATAGGCAGTTACCGCAGGTGCAGGTTTACCCTTAATATCCATAATGGGGGTGCCATCCTTATCAAACATTTTTTCTTCTTTTAGAATTTTCCATAGAACTGCAAAAAACATTTGACGACCTTGTTGATTATACCCTTTGTAAATGAAACTTCGATTAATTTTTTCTCTAGCGTCTATTTCCCTCCAAACAAACTCATTATAAGTTGCGTCATCCTCCCTTAAATCAGGCATCGTAAGCACTGCAGTGTTGATTGGATTTTTTTTCGTTAAAGAACCTGAAGCAGTAGGGAGTACTTTTGATTTTTGCGCATTTTTTTTAGCGGCTGCCTCTGCTGCAGTTGCTTGCTCAGCTAAACGGGCATTGTTTTTTAATTCATTCTCCGATTTCAAAGAATTACTTGGTTTAGCTCCTTTGTATTTTCTACCATTAAGGCCATCCATATCTAATGTATCCACACTTAATATAGTATCGGCAATATTTACCGTATTGTTTTGAATTGCAACATTGTTATTGTTAAGGCCTGCATTTTGAACAGTAGGAGTTTGCGTTCCATTACCCACTACAGTACCAGCCTGCTGGATAATTGGATTTTGCACCCGATTGGCATTTCTATTTCTTGGCCTAGAAATAACTTGGTTTTGAGCGAATGCATCCTGTAGGAATACACTCATCAAAAGGCTTAATAAAAGAAGAATTTTTTTATTCATAATTAATATATATCAAATGATAGACCTTGCGTTAATGGCTTAATCTGACCAGTTGGTGTTTTGTAATTAATATTGTAAATAAGGATACGATCACCTGATAAAGAGGCTTTGATCTTTGACCTAATTTGTCCATTGAATGCGGGCCCACCATTTGACACGGAGATTCCATCATCAAACTGCACATTAAATGAGGTTACTTGGAAATTTACACCTTCAAAAACAAAGTCATTCAAAATAGCACTAATTACACCCGGACCACACAATGCATCTGCTGTAATGGTACCATAAGTTCTAAAGTCTTTATTGACTCCCACTTTAGGTGTTGGAACATCCTTAGCAGGTATATTAAAAGATTTTGATGATTTGCCATCAGAAACGTTAATGGTAACTGTACCAGGTGAGCTCACTGTTACGATATAATTTCCAGGTCCAGAACCAGGACTCACAGAAGCATTGCCCGATGCAGAAACTTTTAAAGCTCCCGCGCCACCTGCTGCTCCTGATATTGAAATTGGGTTTTGTAAACCAGCATAAAACACCCTTGTTTTATCCGTAGAAAGGGATAAACCAGTTGGGGTTACTACTTTAAACTTCACATCCGTTGACCTTGTTTCAGCAGCTCCTGTCGAAGGATTGATAAAATTGATGGTAACACGTTTACTGTAATCACCAGGTGCACTTGCTACCATTTTATACAATGCTTTTCCATCAGGACCCATTGGAACGGATGCACCATCAATGCTGATAGACGGTTTTGCATCACTATTGTAAGATCCCAATACTGCTGTAATTTCAACTTCTTCCCCTGGAGAAACCGTTGTTGCGTTTGCACTCGCAATGGCATCAAAGTTTTTAAGCTGAATGAAGGTTGTATTTACTTGAGAATAGCAAAAATCAATTAATTGAGTTTGGCTATTTCTAATGTCATTTTGAAATTTAGACATCAATGCCAAAGCTGCAATGGTTGGTGTCATGTGAAAATAAATAGTAGCCCATTGTCTTGGAACTGATAAACTCTTTACTGTTTTTTCATCCTCTTTATTGTACAATTTAGGGATACTCAAATCAACAGGAATTCCACCCACTTTTAAAGCTAATAATGGATCAATTTTTGCCAAATCCGCTTTGTATTTGGTAAGCATATTATAGATTTCTTCCCCTTTAGCCATTTTAGTTTTATCCTTCCCTTCAACCAAAAGACGCGTTGTTGCTTCTAAATCATCTATCTTAAAAGTGGTGTCTGGTGCTTTCAAACCAGATTCCATTTTCAATTCTTTTTTGATATTCTCAATGAATAAATATGCTTGATCGGATAATTCCGCTACTTTCTGTGCTTTAGGTTTCCATATAGCCACTTTCTCCGCAAAAGCTTTATTTTGCTCAGAGTCAAATTCACTCAGAATTACTTCGCTGCGCGTTTTTAACGCTGCATTTGACTTTGCAAAACTATCATTCATAGTTTGAAAAGCATTTAAAATTTCACTGGATACATTTAGCGCAAGAATTGCAGTTAACACCAAGTACATGATGTTAATCATCTTCTGCCTGGGCTCTTTAGGTAATGCCATTTATAGTTAGTTTATATAAATTAGATGTAAATTATTTTCCTTTGATTGCATTAATCATGTTGCCATATAAAGCATTCAATTGCTCTAAATTATTCGCTAAAGAAGTCAATTGCTCTTTGGTACGTGCAGCTTCTTTCACTGAATCCGTCATGGTTTCTGTTAAATTTTTCACACTACCATAATATTGATTTACATCATCTAAGGTTTTACCAATCGCTTCAAACTTTGTATTCAAAGTAACCATGCCAGTTGCAGAACTATTGATGGTACCTAATTTTTCGTTTGTATTATCGATAGTCGCTTTTACTTCCGCCAATGCTTTTCTTAACTCAGCGCTATCCAAAGTGCCTGAGATAACACCACCGCCACCTGTTCCAGCATGACCTCCGCCATGATCATCAGAAGGCAATACTGCATAAATTAAAAAGATAGCTGCTTCAGTAAACATACCTACAATCAACAATTCATTTGCAAATTTCCAGTGTAGGATTTTAAATAATGCTCCTATAATTACCACTGCTGCTCCTATTGATACTGCAGTGTCAACAATTCCTTTTATTTTTTTTAAGTTTTTTGCTTTAATTTCTTCCGGTGTTAATTGAACTTGGCTCATACTTAGATTATTTTTTAATGAATGAAGTTTATTTGAATTTAAAAAAGATGGATTAACGTGTCATAGAAAGTACACATCTAAAACCAATGTAGGATTTAGCATTACTTTGATACTCATACCCTCTTGTACTCACTTGGCAATAGTATGCGATGTCTTTCCATGATCCACCACGGATTGATTTTTTTGCTAAAGGTGAATCATCGTCCACTTCAGCTTGAATATCTGGATTAGAGGCAGTCATATATATTTGAGTACTTGGTGAATATACCGAGCTTGTCCATTCTGCTACATTACCTGACATATCGAATAAACCAAACCCATTCTCCACATAAGATTTTACTTTTTTAGTAGGTGCATCCTTTTTAGTATCACCAGCAAAATAGTCCCCTCTTCCGTATTTGAAATTAGCCATCATTAAGCCTTCCTTTGTTCTAGCATAAGGTGCGCCCCAAGGATACATCGCATTGATTTTTGAATTACCTCTTGCAGCATATTCCCACTCTGCTTCCGTAGGCAAACGGTATACGCCATCAATATTCAAGTCCGTCTTACCAGGCTTCCCTTGGTAATAGTCATTGTGTTCCGTTCTCCAATTACAAAAAGCAATGGCTTGTTTCCAATTCACACCCACTACTGGGTAATCATTGTATTGTTTTGAAGAAAAATATTTGATTACTTCTATATCAAAATAAGAATAAGAAAAGTCTCTATTCCAAACCAAAGTATCCGGTGCCACTTTCACTTCTACAGGGATGATATAATTTCCTAAATCTAAATCCAAGCCATTAGAAGAATTTGATTCTCTTGCGGCCTTTTTGTAATCAATAATATTATATCTGTAAACTAATTTTTTAGGATCTATTGCGAATTCATTTGGTCTTTTTCTGTTTACATCCGGCACCCACAATGGATTCAAATCATTGATCAATTTTGCTGAAGCAGGTATCGAAGGTGTATTTTTATTTGATCTATACTTTTGAAATTCAGCCAATGCTTTTGGTAAAGACTTGTTGACCTGAGCAATATTTTTCCAGTTTACATGCAAAGTATCTTCAGGATCAGATTGTGCTAAATTTTTTGTTGAAGTGTATAAAACTAAATATTTCATTGAATCCGCAACGTAGTTTACAAATTTGCGGTACTGCCCGTTGGTTACTTCGGTACGGTCCATCCAAAAGCTTTGAACGGAAACTACTTTTTTGAAGTTTACTTGAGACTTGTCAATTTGCTCATCGCTTGCTCCCATGTAGTAAGCCCCCCCTGGTACGAATACCATTTGAGGATCAGTTCTAAGTCTGTCTCTTTTTGTGATTTGAGTAGATTCAAATGCAAAAAACAAGAAAGAACATACCAATACCGTTAAAAGCATTAACGGAAATTTAAAACGAGCCATTTTTAAATTCTTAACCATAATTGTTATTTATAACTGTTGCTGGACGAACCAGTCAAGTAATATTTAAAATTTAATTCATGCATTTCATGCACTTAATCTTGAGACTATGGATAAAGTTACTAAATCCATCGTATCTAAGAGGTGCAAATTAATAATTTACTTGATTGATAGTTGTTAAAAAATCGTTGAGATTTGAAACCGGCGCAGCGCAATTTCCCCTAATACACATAAAGTATTGATTATCATATACTTCCTTCCCTTTCAATAAAGGAATGCCTGGGTCGAATTGATCAGAAATTAACATCATTTTAAAGGGTTGAAACAGGCTTTGGATGTCAAATATCGAATTTTTAACAATTGACCCTATGCTAATGATTTCAGTGAACCCCATTGTCATCACATAATAGCTTTGGGCCCAGTAACTAAAGGAGGAAGGATATTGTAAGATCATTTTACCCATGGCCTCTACCATGGCCTCCGCTTGATGCTTCCAATCCTCTTCTGAAAATACGTTTGCTAAGTAGTATAAATTATAACACATCATGGCATTTGCACTGGGTTGCGCTCCGTCATAATTGTCTTTTTTACGAATGATCACATCTTTTTGATATTCTGCCGTAAAATAAAAAAATACTTTTTCTTCATCTATAAAATGCAATTGTACATATTCGGTCCATTGTTTTGCTTTATGCAAATAACGAAGGTCCCCCGTAATTTCTTGCAATGAAATATAAGCTTGTATCAAAGCAGCATAGTCATCTAAAAACGCATAGCTTTTATTTTGTCCATTGGTATTGGTATGGTAAAAATAATTTTCCTCCTTATTAAACATATTGTTTTCTATCCATTGCATTGCAGTAATGGCCTTGTCAAGGTACTGGCTGTTACCCAATGCTGCAGCGGCTTTACATAAGGCCGTAATGGTGAGTGCATTCCAAGAAAGGATAATTTTGTGGTCCAAAGCGGGCCTTATTCTTTTTGCCCTCACTTCGAAAAGCTTTTGTTTTATTTGTTTAAACGCATCGGACTCGCTTATCAAATAGTCCGCTTGTGTCCATAAAATATTGGTGTGCTCCCAGTTGCCATTTTCTTGCACCTGATAATACGCGCAAAATCCTGCGAATAAATTTTCAGGTATGAGCGCTTTTAATTCATCATAGGACCAGGTGTAAAATTTTCCTTCCACCCCCTCACTGTCGGCATCCAAAGCTGCATAATAAATTCCATTGCCATTGGATAATTCCAGTGTTAAAAATTGAATGGTATCTTGAATCACCAATCGATAAGATTCCTTTTTAGTAATTTGATAGGCTTCCGATAACACTGAAATTAGCAATGCATTGTCATACAGCATTTTCTCAAAATGAGGTGCCTGCCATTGCCCATCGGTACTGTAACGCGAAAATCCACCTCCTAGATGATCGTAAATACCGCCCTGTATCATTTTATCCAAGGACAATAGTACCTGTTGCAAAGCAGTTTCCTCTTTAAACACATGATAACTCCTGAGTAAAAATTGCAAGGCAAATGTTTGCGGAAACTTTGGCGCATTGCCAAAACCACCCCACTGTGTGTCTGCATTTTGCAATACACGGGTGGTCATTAACTGGATATGTTCTTTATCAAAACTTAGGTCAAATGCAGCATTTTGTTGCGTTGTATTTATTTTAATATTGGCCTGCATCAAATGACTTGATAACTGATTGGCCTGCTCTACTAATTTAGAATGATTGTTTTCAAAAGCCTCTTTCACTCCTTTGAGTACCTCTATCCAGGATGCCCTGTTTTGAATAGGCTTAGGCGGGAAATACGTACCCCCATAAAATGGCTTCCCATTGGGCAATAAAAAAATATTCAGCGGCCAGCCCCCGGAACCTGTCATGGCTTGTAATGCGTCCATGTATAAATGATCCACATCGGGACGCTCCTCTCTGTCCACTTTAACATTGATAAAATGCGCGTTCATATAGGCTGCCACTTCCTCCGATTCAAAACTTTCTCTTTCCATTACATGACACCAATGGCATGCGGCATAGCCAATACTTAATAATATGGGTTTGTTTTCCTGGGTCGCTTTTTCAAATAAACGATCTGACCAAGGAATCCAATCAACAGGATTGTGCGCATGCTGAAGCAAGTAAGGACTTGTTTCATTGATTAGCGCATTGGTAAAGGGGGAGGATGCATTCATGGAATGCAAGTTATTTTTTTTTGCTCAATTGACTTAAATATAAGTCAAGGCCTGCAATCATACTTGGTGTTTGAGGACTAGGTACTTTAATGTGTAAGGTTAACCCCGCTTCTTCCACCGCTTTGCAGGTATTAGAACCAAAAGCACAAATGGCAGTCCCATTTTGTATAAAACCGGGCTTGTTTTCGTATACACTTTTCAAACCACTAGGCGTGAATAAACAAATTACATCAAAATGATGCTTTTCGAAAACCTCTTTTAAATCGCTGCTTACCGAACGATACATGTACGCCATATCAAAAGTACAGGAATGGTCCTTTAACCAGTTCACAATTTCATTGTCCTGTTGATTTTCGCTACATACATATAAGAAACGTTCGTTGCCTTTATGCTTATTAAGTACGTCAAATAATTTTTTATTAGAGCCGTCAGCACCAAAGAAAACTTTGCGCTTGCGATACATAATAAATTTTTGCAAATACAAAGCAACCGCTTCTGTGATACAAAAATATTTTGTTTCCTGACTCACATTTACTTTTAACTCATCACAGGTTCTGAAAAAATGGTCAATGGCATTTTTACTGGTGAAAATAACCCCAGTATAATTAGCGATATCAATTTTGGATTTTCTAAACTCTTTGGAAGGAATTGAAACAAGTTGAATCAAGGGATGAAAGTGTAATTCAACCTTGTATTTACTAGCCAATTCAAAATAGGGCGATCTTTCACTATCAGGACGCGCTTGAGAAATTAGAATTCTTTTAATGGTCTTACTAGTTGTCGCTTTTTTTTCTACACTCATTTCTTTTGCCATTTTACACTATTCTTCTTTAAAATGTTCCTCCAAAATACTGGACAATAAATTTGTACAATATCAATAGGGGGAGTATTTCGAAAGCACAAAGGTATAGAAAAAAATGGAAGGAGGAGATATGTAATTTGTTCCTAACAGATGTTAATGAAAATAGGTATCTGTACAAAAACAGGAGGATGGTTAAAACAGCCCCGCAACCCATGGCAATTGGATAATAGGCCGGTTTAGCAAAGGCCAACACCAATATAAAGGGAAGCAGCAAAATACCCAATACTTTGTTGATCATATACACCACAAATATATAAGTGCTAATCAGGTCCCTTACACTAAATATGTACCCCACTATTTGCAAACAAAGGTATTTGCCTAAATACAATAGGGTGAAAAAAGCACAGATATACAAATAAGCAAGCCAAAAGGAAATGGGCAATAAATGTCTATTAAAAATGAGCAAAGTAGACATTAATGAAAAGCTAAGTATAAAGCCAATATTAGAGCTTAGGGATGCAAAACTATTTTGTACCAACTGCTCTCTATTTTGCAACACACGCATGGAGGATTGACTAAACTGACTAAATAATTTTACATAATACTGTGGAAATAAATTATTAATCAACCCATATATCAATAACAAGCCAATCATTAAATAAAACAACCAATCCTTATCTGGCAATGAAAATCTTTGTTCAATTCTAAATATGGCTGCACTGTTTTTAGAAACACTGGCTGATTTTAAATACAGTTTAAACCCGGAATTTTTTTGCGCATAAAATTCTTTATAGTCTTTTATGATATCCACCGCCGTATCCCCTGTTTTTTCGTGAAGAAGTTGAAAGTACCAAGCGTCTGTTTTTAGAAAAGTAGCAGGAATCTCTTGTATATATTTTACTAGTATCGTATCCCTTGCCTTTAAGGTATCCCCCTTTTGTTGAACCGTATCATTTACTATTTCAGTTACATTTTTTCTAGTAGAATCCTTTTTGCTGATACCCTCTTTTTTTTCAGCAGCCCTCTTTTTTTCGGATGCTCCTTTTTTTTCAGAAGCCACTTTTGGCTCAGTATTGGTTTTTGGTTGTATAGTTTCTTTTTGCTTCGGAGTTTCTTTCTTCTTTAGAGTTTCCTTTTGCTTCGCTGTAACTTTCTGTTGAGGCAAGGCGCTATCCTTTTGCCCATTTACAGTAAGTAAAATGCTGCAAAAAGCAATTAAAAACAGGGATTTGAGGATAGACGTCATTTTTGCAAAAATAAGTATACTCATGCAGAATTAGTAACTAATAGTTAGCTTTGTTATCCAACCATCCTTATGTCAGGTATTTATATTCATATCCCTTTTTGCAGAAAAGCCTGTCACTATTGTAATTTCCATTTTTCTACACAGGTGCAGCATATTGATGATTTTGTAGAAGCCCTTTTACAGGAAATTAAACTTCAAAAAGGGTATTTGACCAGCCCTGTTGAAACCATTTATTTTGGAGGCGGTACCCCTTCCCTTTTGAGCGAACAACATTTAAATAAAATTATTGCCGCACTCCATAAGCAGTTCACCATTGTGCCCGAGGTAGAATTTACTTTAGAAGCCAACCCGGATGATATCAGTGAATTAAAAACACAGTTATGGAAGTCAGTGGGCATTAATCGACTAAGCATTGGCATTCAAAGTTTTCAAAACGAGGCATTGGCCTGGATGAATAGAGCGCACAATACCCAACAATCCATCCAGGCTATTGAATTTGCAAAAGCAGCAGGGATGCATAATATAAGTGCCGATTTGATTTACGGCACGCCGCATTTAACCGATGAAGCTTTGTTAAAAGACATTGAGCTACTTAATTATTACGAAATTCCTCATATTTCTTGCTATGCATTAACCGTAGAAGAAAAAACTGCTTTGCATCATTTAATACAAGAAAAGAAAATTGAAAATGTAGATGCCGAAAAGCAAGCAAGGCACTTTGATTTATTGGTTGCCGAATTGAATAGCAAGGGGTACGAACATTATGAAATTTCAAACTTTTCCTTACCAGGACATCGAAGTAAGCACAATAGCAATTACTGGAAAGGCATTCCCTACTTAGGTTTGGGACCTTCAGCACATTCGTTTAATGTTCATAGCAGGCAATGGAATGTCTCCAACAATCATTTATACATACAGTCCATTCAGGAAGGAAATATTCCTTTTGAATTAGAAGCCCTCGCTACTGCCACTCGTTTCAACGAATACATGATGATTTCCTTGCGCCTTTTAGAGGGAGTAGATATGAGTGAGCTTGCTACGCGTTTTGGAGAAGCTTATACTGCCCATACTCAAATGGTACTTACTCCATTGCTTACTGAGGGGAAATTAGTAAAGACGCAAAAAGGTTTTGCTATTGCAAAAAATGCAAGATTCTTAGCCGACGGAATTGCAAGTGACTTTTTTATCGTGTAAGTGAAAAGTGCTTATTTTAAAATTTTCTCCATTTCTTTAAAAGAAGCCCCTGGGTCAGCACCTTCCCATAAAATTTTATAAATAGCCGTGATCATTGGAAGATCAATTTTCATGCATTCATTAATGGCCATGATACATTTACATGCATTGTAGCCTTCCGCCACCATATTCATTTCAAGTTCAGCAGATCGCACAGAATAGCCTTTCCCAATCATATTGCCAAAGGTTCTATTTCGACTGTGTAAGGAATAACAGGTAACTAGCAAGTCGCCTAAATAAACCGATGCGGAATAATTTACATCCTTGCAATCCTGCTTGTAATGGTGCATCACAGCAGTCAATAAGATATTCATTTCATTGGCTGCATTGGCGATGTAGACACTTAAAAAATTGTCGCCATATTCAAGCCCATGAGCGATCCCCGCTCCTAGTGCATAAATGTTTTTTGCCACACCCGCATATTGTACACCATAAATATCATTGTTGACTACTGTATTGATGTATTCATTTTTAAAGCAATGCGCAATGGCTTGAGTTGCTTCAGGCTCCACACCCGAAAAAGTAAGGTAAGAAAGTTGTTCAGAAGCGACTTCCTCGGCGTGACTAGGTCCCAATAAAGTGAAATAATCCGTTAAGGGTAAACCAAATTTTTGAGCAAGGTATTCGTTGAGCAATAAATTGATATTAGGCAATACCCCTTTTACCGCAGAGACTACTTTTTTACCTTGCAATGCTTGCGCATCTAAGGAAGCAAGTGAATTTTCGATATGTATGGAAGGAACGGCAATAATAATGATATCGGCATCACTCACCACTTTTGAGAGGTCGTCAGAAAATTGAATTTTAGCAATATCGAAATAAGCGTTTCTTAAATAATGTGGATTATGATGGCGCTTTTGAAAGTACTCAATATTTTTTGCTTGTCTCACCCACCAATTAATGGAAAAACCGTTATCAGTAACAATTTTTGCAATGGCGGTTGCCCAACTTCCACTACCAATAATGCCTATGCGTTGTGAATTCATAATGCTAAGATACGAAAACATAAAAAAAGGGACACATTTTTTAGAGGTGTCCCTTTCTATTCATTTTAAGGCTTAATTACTTCTTTTCTTCATACAGCTTGTCCTTTGTAACCACTTTAACCAAAGTGCCCTCTTTTAGGAGTTTACTTACCGTGCTATATGGACCTGTAATTACTTCGTCGCCCACTTTTAAACCACTTACTTCAATATAATTCAAGTCCTGAATATCTGTTTTCACTTTTACCATTTTCACTTTATTGTCCTTTTGTAATACAAATACAACCTCATTTAATTCCTCTTCCTTAGATGCATTTGCATTGCCATTATTTTCAGATGTACTTGCAGATACTTTTGTTTCCTTTCCATTGCCTTCCTTGTCTCTTGTAGTGACTGCATTCAATGGAATAGATACTACATTTCTTTTTGACTTAGTTTGAATATCCGCACTTGCTGTCATTCCTGGACGGAATGGGAATTTGCTATTTTCTTGAATTAAATCAGCATAGCTTGAAGGCTCCAAACGTATATGTACCTTGTAATTAGATACGTCTGTGGAAGAACTGGTTAATGAAGAAGCAGTTACCGGATTTGCAATTTTATATACAACTCCTTTGAATTTTCTTTTATTATACGCATCTACTTCCACCAACGCAGTATCTCCAATTTTTACTTTGGTAATGTCATTTTCTCCTACATCCACTCTTACCTCAATACTTTTCATATCCGCAACACGCATCATTTCAGTACCCGCCATTTGAGCTGTTCCTACAACACGCTCTCCCTTTTTAACACTCATTGAACTCACAATCCCATCCATGGGTGCGGTGATAGTAGTTCGTGCTAAATCCTTTTCGGCACGAGACAACTGCGCTCTCACCCCTTGGATTTGTGCTGCACCACTTTTGATAGTTTGCAATGCTCCTAAATAAGAAGATTCTGCTGAACGATAATTTTGTTCAGTTTGCTCAAACTCTGCCTTAGAAACAATTTTGTCATCCAATAATCTTTTGAAACGATCATAGGTCGTTTTCGTGTTTTCGTATACCGCTTTTAAACCCCCAATGGAAGCTTTGATATTTTCATATTGTGCTTGTGATTGGTTCACATTAGCAGAAGCCTGATCCTTTTGTGTTGAATAGATATCGGCATAAATTTTAGCCAAAACTTGACCTTTGGTTACCTTGTCCCCTTCTTCTACAAAAAGGTTCACAATTTCACCCGAAATATCTGGGCTTACTTTTACTTCAATTTCAGGATACACTTTACCACTTGCATTTACGGATTCAGTGATGGTGCGTAACTGTACTTTTTCAATAGTTACTTCTTCTCCTTCTTCTTTTCCAATGACACCTGCTTTTTTTAAACTTACCAATAGTACAATTACTACTAACAACCCGCCCAGTGTCCAAATTAGTTTCTTATTCATAGGTCTTTATTTGATTATAATGAAAGTGCTTCTCCTTTGTAAAATTCAAGTAATTTAATTCTAAATACATACTCATATTGAGCAGCTTTAAAATTCACTTTAGCTTTTAGGAAATTATTTTGATTGGTTAATAATTCAATGGTTCCTAATAAACCCAAATCATATCTTTTTGTGGCAAACTGATACGCTTTTTCAGCAGCATTCATTGCCTTTTGATTGGCGGTTAATTTATTAAATGCAACCACCGCATTGGTATAGGCAGTATAAATATCCTGCTTCAGCTTCAGGTTGGTATTTTCCTGTATCAAACTCGCACTGCGGTAATTTAATTTAGCTTGTTGATATGCATACTTAGCCTGGTTACCATTAAAAATGGGAACGGATAACTGTAATCCAAAACTTTGTCCGAAGTTATTATTCACCTGATCCCCCCAGCCATTCCATATATTGCCCCAGTTTCTTTTGGTAGTCACTGGCGAAAAGATAGGGCTTTGAATAAAATATTTAGCGCTATTTACGGTTACATAAGGAGTAGTGGCATTGGGGGTGCTTACTCCAGTTAAATTGAAACCACTTATGTAATTAAAAACATTAGAAAAGTTCGAACTTAAATTATATCCAAAACTTAAGGTTGGATAAAAATTCGCTTTTGCAACCAATTCATTTTTAGAAGCTGCTTTCACACGCAATCCTGCGGCCTTCACGCCTGGTAAATTTTGCGATGCAACGCCAAAAACATAATCGGGCTGTAAATCGGCAAAGGATTGTAATTTAATTTGATCGACCGCCTGTGATTTAATATCAAATGGTCTGCTCGCATCTAAATTGAGCAAGGCCTTTAACAACAATTTACTTTGTTCAATATTTGCATTCGCCGTAATGTAGGTACTACTATCATTGGCCAATTGTGTTTCTAATTCTAATAAATTTAATTCCGGCAACAAACCCAATTCAACTCTTTTTTTAGTAGCTGTTAGTTGTTCTTTGGTTTGTCTAATTTGAATTCTTGTAATATCCGTTTGCTCTATCGCAGACAATACTTGTAAATAATAAGTAGCTACACTCATGGAAACATCATTAGAAGTGTTTTGCTTGTCCGCTTCAGAAGCCTGCCAAGAAAAAGTAGTGGCATCTGCTGCATTGCGCAATCTACCCGCATTAAACAATTGCACTCCTCCATTCAATCCAAAGTTGTTGTATAAAAACTGTGTATTGGTAAATCCATTGGTGGTTGGGTCAATAGAACGTCCCAATCTTAATCCCATTCCACTTGATCCATTGATAGTAGGCAGCTGATTGGACTTGGCGATATCAGCTTGTATTTTGTTTATTCTTGCTTGAATATCAGCCTGTTGAACTGATATATTGTGCTTTATGGCATACTCCACACAGGTCTGTAAATCCCAGGTAGTTGTATCCTGTGCCTTTAATTGCAATGTCCCTGTTATTAAAAATAAAAATAATATATATTTCATATGTTTATTATGTAGCTAAATTTTCTCTACAAAAGTACTACAATATAAAATAGTGGACTAATTATTAGACAAGCGGAAAAGCATGCGAATGAACATGATTTTTTTATAGATAAAAGGCGGATTTAGCCCCTGTCTAGAACCTAGACATTTTTCTTATAATAGTAGATTCTATAAATAATCAATACCAAAATAATTAAGCAAACTGCCGTCAATGCAGCATAGGGCTTGTCAATGACCACCGCGACTGCTACAAAAGCATAAGCCATTACAAAAATGGCTGCAAAAATGGGTGTCCATTTTTTTAAGGCCCCCGTTACGGATGCATCGCCTTGGCGTTTTCTTCTTAATATAAATAAAGTGGCTGCAGAGGTACTCATGCCCATGCAATCTAAAAAGATACTAAAGCTTAAAACATCATCTACCCCCTTACCAAAAAAAGTAACTAAAATAGTGACCATCGCAAACACGGTTAATCCAGGAACCAATGCTTCGGTTTTAGGATGTTTGGATTGAAAGATTTTTGGCAAAACTTTATCCTCACTCATCGCAAACATCACCCTTGGATTACTCATTAAAATAACATTCACATAAGCAAGCACACTTAATACCATGGCAAAGTCAAATACTTTTGCTCCATATTTTCCAAACCAGGCTTCAAACAATAAAGAGCCAATGGCATTGGCATTTTTCATTTGATCAAAACCAATCACTTTAATATAAGTGTAATTAATTGCGAGGTATAAAAACAAAACAATAAAAATACCCAACACTATACCACGCTGCATTGTTTTAGCCGACTTTACTTCCGATCCAAAATTAATAGTTTGTTGATAGCCCCCATAAGTAAAGAAAACAGAAACCAAACTTACTAATAATAAGAGTCCACCATTTTGTCCATTGTACACTCTTATTTCCCCTTCGTTTACACCATGAATAGGCACTGTTACTCCTTTAAAAAAGGAAGATATTAATAAGAGAATTAAACTAATTTTTACAATCATCAACACATTTTGTGTTCTACTACTTGTTTTTAAGCCTAATAAATTGACAATATAAAATAGCCCCACCGATAAGGATGCAATACCTACATTAAATAAAGTACTTGAAGGACGCCCAAACAATAAGTCACTCACATAATCAGCACCAATTAAAGCTACCACCGCAAGGGAAGCGGCATTACTAATTAAAATCAATACATTAATGGTAAAACCAACCCCAGGATGATAACAATGCGCAAACACTTTATAATAACCTCCCATTACGGGTAAACGCTGCCCAATTTCGGCATAGGTTAATGCACCAAAAAGCGCAATCAGTCCACCAATAATCCAGGCACTAAAAAATATTAATTCAGTACCTGATTTAGCAGCAATGGTGGCAGGTGTTTTAAAAATCCCCATGCCAATAACCAAGCTCACCACAATCATGGTAAGGCTAAAAAAATTAATTCCCTGCTTTTGTTTCATTCAATCTTTATTTAAAACGGCATGCTATTGATTGTCCGCCTATTTGTTAAGGATAAATATATAAAATGTTGGCTAGTTTTCAACAAAGCGTTAATAATTAAAACGCCTTCGCCCAAATAATAAATATAAGTTTGCCCTGGAATTAGGTTCATGAAAATGATTAAAAGGGAATCCAGTAAATGCTGGAGCTATTCCCGTAGCTGTAAGTTTATCGTTGTTAGCAACGAATTGCACAAATCCACTGAAGCAATTTGGGAAGGACGCAATTTAAAAGAACAAGCCAGAAGACCTGCCTAGTTAATTTATAACCAACAGCTTTCGGGTAAAAAGCAGGATTGTAAAAACATTGTTGAATGAATTGTATTGATTAAGTATTCCTACTTAGTTATAGATTCCCCCAACAATCAATTATGGTTCTTTTTTCCAGGAAGCTCATTGTTAACCAACTAAAACAAAACAATGAGCAAAAAATTAATCACGCTCTCGGTAGGCTTAATTGCTACCACCCTCCTCTTTGGGCAAAAAGAAGGTACACTCGATGAGGTCATTGTAACTGCTAATAAAATTGAGCAGAAACAAAACACCACAGGAAAAGTAGTTACCGTCATTACCGCAGCACAATTAAACGCAAGAGCAGGTCAGTCGGTGGCCCAGGTATTAAGCGAGCAGGCAGGCTTATATTTACCTGGTGCATTAAGCAATGCTGGAACCGTACCTAGTATTTACATGCGTGGCGCTTCGAGTGGACGCACTTTAATTTTAGTAGACGGCGCCCCCGTGGGTGATCCTTCCATGATTAGCAACGAATTTGATTTAAACCTAGTACCCTTGGCACAAATTGAGCGAATTGAAATATTAAAAGGTTCTCAAAGTACCCTTTATGGGTCGGATGC
Source organism: Bacteroidota bacterium (assembly GCA_947487525.1). Taxonomy (GTDB): domain Bacteria; phylum Bacteroidota; class Bacteroidia; order Chitinophagales; family Chitinophagaceae; genus Sediminibacterium. The sequence continues at coordinate 105,276 of CANKWR010000001.1, read as the reverse complement.
GATTGGTGGTGTCATAAATATTATTACCAAGAAAAAAACAGGAAGTTTTATCACAGGCGGTGCAAGCACAGGAACTTATGGAACTAAAACAAATCAACTGGCTTTGAATGGCGTCCTTGCTAAAATAAATTACACAGTGGGTTTTGAAAACCAAAGCGCCGAAGGATTTTCTTCTGCTATCGATAAAAACAATACCGGCAATTTTGACAAGGACGGATATAAAAATAATAGCTGGTTCACTAAACTAAATTATAGCATTAACGACCAATGGTCCCTGCAAGCCAATACCCGCAAAACTGCTTATAAAGCAAGTATTGATTATGGCGCTTTCAAAGACGATAAGGATGAATATTTTAACAATGCAACCACCATGTCTGGATTGCAATTAAAATATAAAAAAGATAAAACTACTTTTCAGTTTCAGTATCAATATACCACCCAAAATCGTAGTTATTTAAACGATAGTGTCGACAAGCAATATATCGTTTACGAAAACAACCAATATGCCGGTAAAACACATTTTGCGGATTTGTTTTTATCTAAGTCCCTTGGGCAAAATGTGCAATGGATTGTGGGGGCTGATTTTAGATATGGTTCCTATAATCAAACTTATGAAAGTATAAGTGGTTGGGGACCTTATAACGAAAACTTTAAAGACACTTTTCAGTTTCAAAATGCATTGTACGGCTCCCTTTTAATGAACGATGCTTCTAAAAAATGGTTGCTTGAATTGGGCGCAAGATACAATCACCATTCTCGCTATGGTGACAATCAAACATTCACCATTAGCCCCTCCTACTTATTACAACCTGGACTGCGTTTAATTTCGAGTATTTCTTCCGGATTTAAAGCGCCTAGTTTATACCAGATAAGTTACAACACCCAATTAAAAGCAGAAACATCGGTGAATGCCGAAGTGGGCATTGATTATACCTCCAGCCCAGTGAATGCAAGAGTGGTATATTTTAATCGAAGCATCAACAATGGTATCGACTATAATTATATTGATTATAACTTTTTTAATTTCATCAAACAAAAAGTAAATGGATTGGAACTGGAATTAAATCATCGTTTACCTCATAACCAGTGGGTAAGTGTCAACTACACTTTATTAAGTGGACAAGAGACCAATCAAAATAGAGTCACCACTACCGACACCATCACGTACAATTACTTATTGAAAAGGCCAAAGCATAGTTTACAGTTGCAATACAATATTGCACACAAAAAATGGGAGGTATCCGTATCTGGCCGATACATAAGCAGCCGTTATGATGTAGGCGGTTATGCAAGCCCCGATGTTAAACTAGATTACTACACTTTATTAAATGCACATGTGCAATACAAAGAAAACAACTGGCTTAGCTTTTTTGTAGATGTACAAAATGTATTGCAAGACCGTTTTCAAGAAATATATGGCTACAATACGATGGGCAGAAATATTCAGTTTGGATTTAGATTGCATTAAGCATCTTTTTTCCTTTAAATAGTAAAAACCTCATCTAAATTGCTTTCTTTAATTAGGAAACCTCGATAAAAAAAAGCTTTGTATCTTCATACAAAGCTTTTTTTATGCAATTTAATTTTAATGAATTAGTCACTGTTATTTTTACCTTATTTGCGGTAATTGATATTGTGGGATCCATCCCTTTGTTAATTGCCATGAAGGAAAAATCAGGGGCCATTAAATCCATGCAAGTAACCCTTATTTCGGGGGGACTGATGGTTGCATTTTTATTTTTAGGGAAACCTTTTCTAAGTGTATTGGGATTGGATGTAAAATCCTTTGCCGTAGGAGGTTCTATTGTGATTTTTTTATTGGGTCTTGAAATGGTATTGGGTCATGAAATATTTAAAGGAGATAAAAATGGACATACTGGTTCGGTAGTCCCTATCGCCTTTCCTATCATTGCGGGAAGTGGTACGCTTACGACTATTATGTCCTTGAAAGCCAACTTTGAAGAAGTGTACATCCTTTTAGGAATTCTCGTTAACCTAATGATTGTATACGTTGTTTTGAAATCTTTGAATTTCATTGAAAAACTGCTAGGGCCCGGAGGCTTACTAGCAGTGCGTAAGTTTTTTGGTGTCATTCTTTTAGCCATCGCCGTGAAAATATTTTCGAGCAATGTTGGCGCACTTATGCGCTAAAAAGTGTATTTACAACTTAATACATAATTTCTACCCACTGCCGATATGCCACTTGCGAAATAACGATAGTTGAGGTCGGTCAAATTTTCAATTTGAAACAGGATACTTATGTTTTTAACAGGCGCATAATAAGTGGAAAAATTCAATGTCATCCAACTAGGCATACCCTCTTTGGTTGCATAAATTTCATTGTCTTCCCCATTTAAGTTATACTCTGCTATGCGTTTCCAACCATTGAAAACGGAGAATAATTCCGTATTTAACTTTGAACTTCCGTGTCTTAAACCAATGCGACCATAGCTTGGCGGGATATGATCCAAAGGCATTTCTCTCACACCATCCTGGTAGATTCCTTTTGTATAAGTATAGGTTGCCGTCAAATCGGTTTTATCCATAATGCGCAATCTACCATTCACATTAAACCCATATACAACCGCCTTGGCTTTATTCTGGGTTGCATACACAGCACTTAACACCCCTTGGTACATTATTTCCGATTGACCGTTCCAGGTATATTTATCTGATACCAATGCATTTTTAAACCAAGAATAAAAAATACTCGTGCCCCAAGCATATGCGGCTTTATTTTTAGCAATATTGATTTCGGCATTATAGGTGTACTCTGGTTTTACCTCTTTATTGGGCACAATTACAAATCCAGCCCTGGTATCAAACACTTTGGTCAAGTCATCAATATTGGGCGCCCTAAATCCACTACTTAATCCAAAAGTAACCCTAAATCCATTGTCGCCATTGTATGCCAATCCTATATTACCCGTAAATGCGGTATTAAACTGCCTCGCTTCTGTAAAAGGGAAATGCATTAAAGCCGTATCCTTAAATTGCGCATTCAATTGCACAAAATTAAGTCGGATACCATCATTCAATACCCAATGTGTATCTAGTTTTTTAGTGTGATAAACATACAAAGCCTGATACCCCATATTGGTTGGGCCATCACTATAACGGGTAGGAATAGCGGACCTTATGTTGGTATTAATATTGTTTCGATATGCTGTTGATTGAACAATATTATAATAAGATTCAACCCCAAAATGAAGTTCACCATATTGGTCCGTGCGTAAGAAATCGGCATTCACTCCAATAATGTCCACCTTTTCAAATCTAAAATCTTTATTGTTGGAATTAAACCTTCTACTGATTCTACTCTCTTCCAAATGCTGGTAATTCGTATTCAAAGCCAGCTCCTGAAAGAATCCTTTTAATTTAGTTTTGCTTAATTTATAACTAAACATATTTCGTACTTGAGGACCATAGTACCATTCTGCAAAACTAGGGAAGCCTTTGGTTGTTTCTGTTAAGCGATCATATCTGTTGATATTAGAAGATTTGGATAGCTGGATATTGAATAAATGTTCAGTGCTTTCATTGGGCTTGAATAAAATTTTCTGTAGAAAATCAGTTTGCGTATAGCCCGTAGTTTTTTGGATATTTACATTATTCGCATTGTTATTCACCACATCCACCCCATTTTCTCTTGTTACATAAAAAAAACGCTTCCCGAAATCAGGATACGCAGTTGAACGATTATTCCCTTGGCGTAAGTCCCCAAAGCTGCTGTTGGTAAAGGAAGTTAGATAAGCCCATTTATTATTGGCGATACTTATATCCACGTGCTGACGATGTTCATTTTGTCCTGAGGCGTATCGATACACTACACTTCCATTTGTTTTCCAAGCATGGGTATTATTAAGTAGGGGATTTTTGGTATACATACTAACGACACCCCCTAAGGCATCACTTCCATACATAGTGGAACTAGGACCATACAAAATTTCAAGGCGGTCTAAGATCATATTGTCCACTGTTATAATATTTTGCAAGTGCCCTGCCCTAAAAATGGCATTGTTCATCCTAACACCGTCCACCATTAATAATACACGGCTCGCTTCAAACCCTCTAATCACAGGACTACCTCCGCCCAATTGGCTTTTTTGAACAAATACCTGTCCAGAAGCAGTTAAAATATCAGCCGTGTTGGCTTGTTGCTGAATAAAATTTTTATCGGTTATTACACCAATGGTCTGTACTATATTTTTTGAAGGCGTCGGAAATTTATTGGCAAATACTACGATCTCCTGTAAGGGTTTAGTGCTGTCATTTTGTGCCATTAAACTCAACGTCATTCCAAAAAATAAAATAAACGCGATTAGTTTGCGCATCTTTTAATTTTAGAAATGAGAAATTGTCTTTCTTGAGAAAGAATTAAAAAAAAGAGATTAGGCGAATTCTGGTGGCGGACTAAACTGTCCTAGATATCCCAAATGTATATTGGACTGATGAATACGATAAATACTTTTTTGCGAAAGACTGATATAAGTGAATGATTCCATTGTATGAATGTCATACCATACTTTACTTATACTTAGTTTAGATTTAGTGTTGTGCTGTTCCGTTCCATGACGGTCAGTATGCATTTTTTGTTCCTTGGCTTCCCATTCAGCTTCAGCTTCATCAGCAGCGGCGGTGATCAACCAACCAGTTTCGATTTTTTTGATAGATATAATATCATACAATATCCCTTGATGGATAAACTCCCTGCCTTCTTCCTCCCATGCATATCCATCTGGTAGCACTTCCTTATCTTGAACCGTTAACGTAATTTGATTTTCAAAGGCAGTCACATCGCCCTCCGCAATCATTGTAAACACTTTAGATTCATGCCACTGCTCTTGCACCCAATACATGAAGGGTAAGCTACTTGTAGAAAGCAACAAGGCAGCAAAACAAAATATGGCTATGATTTTTTTCAATGAATCTAAGGTACGAAAAAAGCAAAGATGGAAAGTAGTCGTTTAAAGTTTAATTTAACCTTTCAATAGCAATAAAGTTGTTAAAATAACTTGCACCGATATTGCAATACATATTATTTAACGAATACTTGAACGGTTCCACCCACTTGATAATTATTCATAGTTCCTATGGTGCCCACTTCTGCTTCTCTTGAAAGTTGTAATTTAAAGGTATAAGTGCCTGGAGCCAAATCATTAATAATATATGTTACCGGGTTTGTAAACCGTATCGCAAAATTACCTGTTGTGGCGGACGATGTAGACCACCCACCCATGGTTACACTATTGTACGTGTTATTAGAGGTGCCTGTTTGAGCTATTCTTAATCTAAAAGAGCCGTGTGCAGTATTTGTGGTATTAACATCCCCCCAAGTATCCCATTTAATAACTACTCTATTACTAGTAAATCCACTAGGTACATCAATCACTAAATCTGAATTGGTCAAATCAACATATACACCTCCAGCTGCTCCCGATAAACTCTGGCCTGCTGCATGAAAGTTAGTGTTTGTTGCATATGGGATGTACCTTGAACTAGTTCCTAAATTTGTAATGTTCAACCAATTTGATCCTGTATAATAATAAAATCCGATAGGGGCATCTGTTTGAAAAATCATTAGTCCCGCACTAGGCGAAGCAATAGCTGTTTTTTGTGCTGCCGTCATTCTTGGAATTAAAATTCCTTTATTGGTAGAAGTTATATCTAATAATGCCGATGCTGCAGGAGTGGTAGTACCGATACCCACTTCGCCAGTTGTATTATAAACATCATTACCTGAAAGTACCCAAGGATTAATGATCGCAGAAGACCCAATTTGCTGGATATTTGCGTACGTAAAATTAGATACCGTTTTCGCATTTGCAGTTGCAAAAATTACATTTAATGAAATGGTCGTATTTACTGTAGGAGTATAAACAATATCTGTTACCCCATTACCTGCTGCTGAAGTAGCATAATTGGTACTAAGAATTAATGCCCTGTTGCCTAAAATATCTCCTGCCGCATTTTTCCACGCAATATCTATTTCAGAAGAACCTGCATTTGATCCATCCAAAGAAACACTTCCAGTTAATCTGTAGGTTTTACCAGCAGTTAAAGTGAAATTTCCGTTGGATGAATTATAAGGAATGTTTCCACTATTTATTGTATTAAAAATAATATTATCTCCCGTATTTACTGTTTGAGAAGAATTTCGTAAAACAGAAACGTAATCAACCGATTGTCCAGTCACTGGTAAATTACCAGCCACTAATTTATAAAAGACCCTGTCATAATCACCGGCATCTCTCGACCCCGTTGATGTAACATAAACATTATATGTAGTGCCCGCTTGCAAATTCACCTCCAAAATTCCTGTATATACAACGTGCACATTATTATTGGCATTTGTAAATATATCCGTTGCTAAATCGGTGGTGCCTTGTCGTACCTTAAATGTCATAGTCATGGTAGCTTGATTCATAAATCCAGAACTAGAAAAATCAAATAAATATCTCCCTGAAACAGGAACAGTAAATGAAAATCCATTAGCATTTGCGATATCTCCTACGGCAGCTGAGTATGCCTTGCTATATAATTTCACTATATCCATTGAAGTAACTCCATTTCCCGCCGAAGTCGCTGTGGCAATGGTTGCCCAGTTAGCACCATTCCAATAATAGTAACCTGCTTGCAAGCCAACTGATCCTAAATTATATACCAATAAACCTTCGGCAGGAGAAGGAATGGTAGTAGCATCGCTTGCGCTTGTTAAAGTAACACGCGGTGGCAAAAAACCTTTATTCGTTGCACTCACCTCCAACTTTGCTGAAGCATGAGGCGAAGTGGTTCCAATACCTGTTTGCGCATTCAGTATACTACATGATAATAGTATGACTAATGAAAGCCAATTTCTAATTAATATATTCATTGATTTACGCATTATCTTATATAAACTTCTACTCTTGCTGTTCTATTCATTCCAGTGTTGTCTTGACAACAACCTATATAATCGCCGGCAGAATAACTACCATAATTCATCCCAATTCCACCCGACACATCATTTGATGCTTCGTCTCCAGTAGGATACAATGCAAGTGGTGCATTCTCATTCCACGCAAATCCCCATCTTACTTGTGCATTAGAGGCATTGGTATAATTAAAACCATAGAATCTAACCGAAGATTGAGCACTAAAAACTCCCCCATTCCATCCTGAATAACTTTTTGCATCACCAAAAAACAATTTACTCGCGCTACTAAAAAAATTGATTGGTGTAATGCGAATGCCATTGTTAAAATTATTTTGAAGCCAGCACCATGCATTATAAGTGCCACTGGTATTTACACTTCCTCCTGTTGTACTTGAGTTCGTGTTCCAAGCAATGTCAGGCCAAAGGGCCATCATATCTTTAGCATAAAAATGATTCATGGAATTAAATTTTGCATCCCCATCATTGCGATTATTGGCTGTTGGATTCAAAGTATTAATGGTGGTCCAATAAGCGCTAGCGTAACTAAAAGTAGTCCCTCGTGTAGCCTTCATCATCAACATCCAACCGCCTCCGTTTACCACGGAGTTCAACAAACAATAAATTTGGGTGGGGCCCACAATAGGTAGATTAATCCAATAAATACCATCGGTAAAATTGTTAAACGCCGTTTGAATATATTTTGCACTTGGTGCCGCTTTTTCAGCGGTTAATCCATCCATTATTGGATTAGCAACTAGTTCCTGTAAATTTTGAGTCCAGGCTTGATAAAACGTGTTTGCTGGATGAACACTTGTATAAGCACTAGGTGTTAATTGACTAGGGGATTTCCAATACATTCTCATACCATAACCACCACCCCCCTGCTGCATTCTTGCTTCAAAAAAATATTTCTTTCCTGCAGTTAAAGATATACTTCCGGTTCGCGTTCCTAATGCAGGAACTGCTTGCCCTAGATAGGATGAGATAATTGTATTCCCATTAATGGTTAAATCACTTGCATCATCCGATTCTAAGGTGAAAGTATAGGTCCCCGATTCAAGCGGAATAAAGGTCCCTTGCACTTTTATGGCAAAATAAACACCTCCATTAGGAGCAGTAATGCCTAAGGCATTTAATTCAGTACTATTTTGCCAATCCAAAATTCTAGAGGAACTCGTTCTTCCCGTTCTGACTAAGGTCGTGTTGGCATTATTGGAATTGAAAATATTATCCATATCAGCTTTACTAGCAGCTACTGCAGGATACTGTGTGGTAGATCCATTCCCTGCATGGGTACTATACACCCAATAATCTAACTGTACTTTCGGCTGAATCTGTGTGCCCTGATAGGGCGTTAAAAATTGCCCCTTTAGGATCCCATTCATAAGTATGAAAAATATAAATAGCCCTTTTTTCATAAATATTAATTTGTCATGTCTCCCGAAGAAATATAAACCCCAGTAGCGATACACACAAGTGTCAAAATAGAGTGCTGTCCTGCTGTTTTATTAAAACCATACCTGTTGTTGATTGTTACCCCTGATGCAGTAATGGTTACTTGTCCCGTTCCTCTTTGCACAATCATACAATTAAATCCAACCGCTAGAGATGGCACTGTAATTGTAGCAGCACTTGAACTATTGATGACAATAATTTTTCCATTATCCCCATTCCCTAAGGTGAAACCAGCAGATTGCTCATTGATTACAGATGAAAAATTCGCAATGGTAGAAGTTGAAGTACTATTTCCAGTTAAATTACCCGTGAGCGCAGTATGTCCATTATTGTCAATGGTGAATCTTGTTGCATTATTGGTTCCCAATACAATTGTACCAGCTGCATTATTATTCATCAAAGTTAAAGCAGTACTGGCAGCATTTGGAAAACCAAAATAGGCATACCTGTTTACACTTCCTTGCGGAAAAAATTCCATGTAAGTATGATCCGTTCCCTCTAATCTAAATGTGGCCCCATTGGACTTTACATGCAATTTCGCAGCAGGAGTGGTTGTACCAATACCCGTTTGCGCATGCACATAAGCGCTAAACATTAAAACACATAATATGAAAACAATTTTTCTCACTATTAAACTATATTATACTCTTGTGCTAGTTTAAATAACTCAATATTGTTACGTACTCCTGTTTTAGAAAGGATATTCTTTTTAAACGTAGAAATCGTATTTGATTTTAATTCCAAAGACGCACTTATGTCTTTGACCTGTGCACCTTGCAACATTAAATCCAATACCTCTTTTTCTCTTTTGGAAAGAATATTAAAAGGATTTGTGATTGTCGAATTTTCCATTATGATTTACTTAATATTTTAATTATATTATTGATATACTGTTTTGATTAGAATAATGCTCTGAATATATACCAGTGGGTACCATCTGAAACTAATTTCATCCAGTTGTTGGAAGGCTCAATACCAAGTGCAGCTGTTGTTGCTGAAAGCGTTGAGTTGTCTTGAATTAAATTTCCGCCCGCCGATGCAATTGTTACCGACACACTCGCCACATTTTTAATGGTTAGCTCTCTTCCTGCGCCCAATGTTACTGCACTAGGTATGGTAATTGTTACGCCGGCTGTAGATCCTGTAAAAATGATATAAGAAGCTGTTGCGGTTGCGTTACCTGTTGCACTCATTGTAATCACTGATCCGCCACTATTTTGCCAAGTTGCTAAACCATTTGCATCTGAAGTCAACACTTTACCTGCAGCAGGTGAACCTCCATCAATTTCAATTGTTCCCCCAATAGTTACATTACCTGCAACTCCAACACCACCTCTAACGACCAATGCACCTGTTGTAGTACTTGTCGATGCAGTTGTATTACTAATGGTAGCCGCACCTGTTAATGTGGTTGCACCTGTTACACCTAATGTAGATGATAATGTTGTTGCCCCAGTCACACCTAATGTGCTTGCTAATGTTGTCGCACCTGTAACTCCTAAGGTACCGCCAACCGTTTGATTATTGGTAACACTTAAACTTGTTAAAGTAGATACTCCTGCAGTTAATGTAGATGATAATGCAGTTGCCCCAGTCACACCTAGTGTACCTCCAATTGAAGTGTTCCCTGTAATAGATGCACTTGCTAAGGTGGTTGCACCCGCATTTACAGTTGTCAAAGTAGCATTACCTGATGCTGTTAAGGTTGACAAAGAAGTAGCACCCGTTATATTCACAGTAGAAGAGAATGTTCCTACTCCACCAATATTCATGTTACCAGTAATTCTCGATGTACCAGTTACATCCAAATTAAATGCTGGTGCAGTATTACCTATACCAACAAAGCCTTGGCCTGTAATTCTCATAGCTTCAGTAGGAGTTCCACCTGATGGCCTTGTTAAAAATGCCATGTTTGAATTCCAATTCCCTGTTGCAGAACCTGTTGCAACAAAATTCATAATATTACCAGTACCAGCCAAACTATAACCATGAATGACTAATGCGTTTTTATCAGCATAATTCGTATTATCATAAGCACTAACTGAACTATTGGTAATCAAATCTCCATTGACAAATACATTACTTGCAAATGTCTTTGCACCAGCAAAAGTTTGTGTAGCATTTGTAACGACACCGCCATTTGTTCCATCTGCAGGAGTTAATGTTATTGATGTTCCGCTAATTGTTGCACCCTTTGCATTCGAAGTCCCCGCAATTGATCCTACTGTATTCACACCTGCAATAATACTAACTTCATTTGCTGCAGTTAATCTACCCTTACTATCCACCGTAAAGGTTGGGATAGCCGTAGATGATCCATAACTACCAGCAGTAACTGCTGTATTTGTTAATGTTGCTGCTCCTGTTACATTCGCAGTTCCGTCAAAAGAACTACTTGTATATGTGATATCACCCGTTGTTGATATTGTTCTTCCAGTTGCAAGTGAAGTGGCTGTACCAGATAAAGTACCAGATAATGTATTGGCCGCTAAACTTGTTAACCCTGTTACCGAAGTAACGGTTCCTCCTAATGTCATTGTTGTAGAACCTAAAATAGTAGTACTGTTTGCTAATTTATTGTTCGCAATTGCGGTACCACTCCATACACCACTTGTAATTGTACCTACCGTAGTCAAATTTGCTAAAGAGGTCAAAGTCGTATTCGTTGTCGCTGTAATATTACCAGCAGTAGTAGCTGTTGTTGCATTGCCTGATAAATTTCCGATAAAGTTAGGAGCAGTAACATCAGCACTAAATGTTTTTGCACCTGCGATAGTTTGTGCTCCTGTAGAAATCAATCCTGGATTCGTTCCATCTGCCGCAGTTAAGGTTAAGGAAGTTCCACTAATGGTTCCACCTGCAGTATAAGAAGTAGTCGAAGTATAATTTAATGAATTTACACCCGCTATAATACCAACTGTGCTTGCAGCTGTTAATCTACCTTTTGCATCCACCGTGAATGTTGGAATCGTAGTTGATGAACCATAACTGCCAGCAGTAACACCACTCGTACTTAATGTTGTTGTAAAGGTACCTGACCCCGATCCTGTAACATCTCCAGTTAAAGAGGTTGTAGCATTCGCTGCCATAAAATCTGTTCCTGCAACAGCCGCACTTACCACTCCACTACCATTGGCTTTTAAAATTCCATTGACAGCACCAGCACCACCATAATTACTTCCAATAGTTGTTCCGCTCCAAGTACCACCGTTTACATTACCTGTTAAATTAATAGATCCACTAAAGTAGTTGGCACCAATGGCTCCGTTCCCAATTGTAACGGTGTTGTTACCATTACCTGTCGCGACATTTCCAATTACTATTTCATTTGTACTAGAATTAGCTTTTGGCCTTGTCGTATTACCAATGAAAATACTTTGATTGGAAGTTGTCAAAGAACCAGCGCTACTATTTCTTCCAGCTTGTGAACCAATTGCTATATTATCTGAACCTGTGGTCAAGTTATCTAATGACCCCATACCAATCCCTGTATTTCCAAAACCGGCGGAAATTGCTGTCAATGCACCATATCCCATTGCAGTATTCCATGCACCTGTTGTATTAGCTTTCAGTGCAGTACTCCCCACACTTGTATTACTAAATCCATTTGTATTAGACATCATACTTTGGTATCCAAAAGCTGCATTGTTTGTACCATGGTGCGGTGCAACACCACCAATCACATTGTTAAACAAAGCTTTATTCCCCACAGCAGTATTACTTACATCTGATCCACCACCTTTACCCACAGTCAATCCATTCACGGTTAAATCATAGGCTCCTAAATTCACAGCACCAGATGAACCTGTATAAGGAACAAAATTTCCTGTTACGGCAGAGGTAGAAGTCCATGTATAAGTTCCAGAACCAGTAGATGTTAAAAATTGATTCGCAGATCCAACTGGAATCATAGCCGTAGTTCCTGCTGCTGTTTGGTAAGGAATTGATCCGGATACACCACCAGCTAAATTAGTTGCTGTTGTTGCAGTACTTGCATTACCCGTTAAAGCACCAGTGAAGTTTGTTGATGTCACTGTACTTAAACCAGACAATGTTGAAGAAGTTGCGCCCAATGCAATATTGGTTGATCCTATTGTTAAAGCACTATTTACTAATTTATCATTCGCAATGGCTGTTCCACTCCATGTACCACCAGTAATATTTCCTGTAACATCTAAATTGCCATTAATAGAAACATTCCCCCCCAATTTTGAAATACCAGCCACTTCTAATTTATAACCATTATCTACAAATGCGCCGCCTGTTTGAATTGTAACATTGCCGGTTGGCCACATTCTCGTAGATTCAACATCTTTATTTGGATAAAAAGAAATATACTTATTACTAGCATCAGTTGAAATTTTTGCAGCATTTGCGTTGCCATATCCAAGTGTTAAATCTTGGAACATAAAGGTTTTTGCAATTGCTGACAAATTTCCGACTGAAGTGATATTTGTTGACCCTGCCCATGTACTTAATGCGGTATTTTCAACATTATTTAATCCTAAATTAGTTTTTGCACCAATTACAGTTGACGAACCAGTACCTCCATTGGCAATTGCAATTGCAGTTCCACTCCACACGCCTGTTGTGATTGTTCCAACTGTGGTAATATCAGTTCCTACTAATTTACTAGCAGTAATACTTCCTGCTAATTTTGCATTGGTAATACTTCCGTCGGCTACACCCGCTGCTGCTGCTTGCGCATCAACATACGTCTTCACTGCTTTTTGAGAAGGGAACAATACATCACTAGGATTAGTGCTGCCTAAATCGGTTGCTGTGCTCTTATTTGATACTGCTTCTGCTCCAAGGTTTGTTAATGCCGCTGTTGCAGAAGTAGCACCTGTTCCACCATTTGCAATTGCAATTGCAGTACCACTCCATACACCACTTGTAATGGTGCCCACACTTGTCAAACTTGATCCAGTAATTGTAGAAGCCAAAGTTGTTCCAGTTAGCGTTCCGGCACTCACAGTTGCCAAGTTTGCTTTTACATATTCGGTTGTTGCTAATGTCGTTGAATTATCACTTGTAGCCGGCGTAGGCGCAGTTGGAGCACCTGTAAATGCAGGGGAAGCAATTGGCGCTTTTAATAATATACTTGCTGTATTTGCCGTAATGCTAGTAGTATTTGCAGCAATCGCATTTGTATTGGAAGTAATACTTGTTGTATTCGAAGTAATACTTGAAGTATTTGCAGTGATACTTGCTGTGTTTGCATTCACACTTGTTGTTAATGCTTGTTCAGCCGCTCTAGCTGTTGTAGCTTCAGTTGCAATCGCTGTCGCGTTCGCAGTAATGCTTGCGGTATTCGCATTCACACTTGTTGTTAAAGCTTGTTCAGCTGCTCTCGCTGTCGTTGCTTCTGCAGCAATCGCTGTCGCGTTCGCAGTGATGCTTGCGGTATTCGAAGTAATACTTGTAGTATTCGCAGTGATACTTGCTGTGTTTGCATTCACACTTGTTGTTAAAGCTTGTTCTGCTGCTCTAGCAGTAGTAGCTTCTGTTGCAATCGCTGTCGCGTTTGCAGTGATACTTGCTGTGTTGGCATTTACACTTGTTGTTAAAGCTTGTTCTGCCGCTCTAGCTGTTGTTGCTTCTGCAGCAATCGCTGTCGCGTTCGCAGTGATACTTGCTGTGTTTGCATTCACACTTGTTGTTAATGCTTGTTCAGCCGCTCTAGCAGTTGTTGCTTCTGCAGCTATCGCTGTCGCGTTCGCAGTAATACTTGCGGTATTTGATGTTATTCTTGTATTAAAAGTAGCAATTGTGGAAGAGCTTACACCACCAACACTATTTACAGTTGTAGTAAAACTTCCATTTCCAGCACCAACAACATCACCAGTTAATGTGGTGGTTGCATTTGCTGCCATCACATCGGTTCCAATCAACAATCCTAAATTGGTTCTAGCATCCGCGGCCGTTGTTGCACCTGTACCTCCTTTACCAATCGCAATGGTACCATTAATTTTTGCAGACGTCAAGCTATTATCAGCTACCCCTGCATTGGCACTTTGTAAATCTACATAGTCCTTGATTGCTTTTACTGAAGGGTATTTAACCACTGAAGTTGCATCTGCAGCAACATCATTGCTTTTATTTGCAATTGCTTCCGCACCTAAATTAACCAAGGCACCTGTTGTAGTTGAAGTCCCTGTACCACCATTTGCCACTGCAACGACACCGGTAACATTTCTAGCATTGCCTGAAGGAGTAACATAATCGGTACCCGCTACCAATGTATTTTGTTTGCTGTTAAATGTATTCCAATCTGTAGCACTTAAAAATCCATCCGCAGTGTTACTTGATTGAGGAATTGAAAAAGTACCCGTTCCATTGTTAAATACCAATGGAGCAGTAGCACCTAAAGCTCCTCTTGCTCTTACATCGGTATAATATTTATTGTTAGCACCTTCGCTCACTTCATTGGTTGTTAATACCACATTAGGACCAGCGAAACCGTTCACTGTAGAAACATACACGGGCGTCGCTAAAGCTATCCAATTCGAAGCTGTGGTTGCAGGCAATGCGCTTAATACATAGTTATTGTTGTTATCTGTTCTAATGGCAATACTTCCTACTTGTGCGCCTGAAATTGCAGTCATAGCAGCTGCTGAATTAACTACGCTTACATTTTGAAAGGATATTGCAGGTATTTGGATGGAAGGAATTTTTCCATCATTTCCTAAAGTAGCAACTCCATTGATAGCTGCTTTTTGGGTAGCATCAATTTTATTATTAAAAGATGTCCAATCACTTGCATTCAAATAACCATTATTTGAACCATTCGCTTGTGGTATACTAACTGTGAACCCTGATTTTGATAATGGAGCTGTAAAAGTGAGTGGAGTTGTGTTTGCAACGATAGATGCATCCACATAAGATTTTACTGCTTTTGCAGATGGATATTTTGTATCTGATGTACCATCAAGCGTAACATCAATTGTTTTATTTGCAAGATTCTCTTTTAAAGCCAAGCCTGTATTCAATGCACTAGAAGTTGCTTTTAATGCCAACTGATTATAAATAGCGGTACTATCAAAAGTTTTTGAATTTAATTGAGTAGGCGTTACATATTTAGTAGTACTGTCTGCAATATTTAATTTAGTGGCGATTGAATTTAAAATAGGCGTTTGGTCAAATGTTTTTGCATTTAATTGAGTAGGCGTTACATATTTAGTAGTACTGTCTGCAATATTTAATTTAGTAGCGATTGAATTTAAAAGAGGTGCTTGGTCAAATGTTTTTGCATTCAACTGAGCAGGTGTTACGTATTTAGTAATACTGTCCTTTACATTTAATTTAGTATCAAATCCTGCCACCGTCCCTGCATACATTGAATAAGGAACTGCCCCAAAAGGACTGGTACCTAAATCCACCAAGTCCTTGGTATAATCCCAAGTACTTTGCGGAATAATTGGGGCAATGGCTACTTTGATATTTAAAAAGTAGGGACCTCGCGACCAGTCAATGCCCTGCAAATTAGTTGCAGTACCTGCTAACCTAGTACCTTCTCCAATACTTACACTAAACACACCCGAAGCGTCGGTTGTTGTTTCAAATGACTCACGCAAAACAACCACACCTGTTGCCGTTGTCTGAATCAAACTCGTTTCAACAACTATTTTTCTGTCCTTTGCTGGATTGGAATAACTATCCCTCGCTACCGCTTGGAAAAATATACCCGATCCTGGCACTTGCGCAAATAAGTTGGTACTTACTGTTGTAAACAGTATCATACTAAACACAAACACAAAACGCCATAAATAAAATTGCTTTTTCATACTCCTATTATTCTTAAAATTTTTAATTCGCTTTAATAAACTTTATTGCATCAATAAAATTGCTAGACTCTATTTTCAAAACATAACTTCCCGCAACCAATCTGCTTAAATCCATTGTCATCCCCTGAAATAAATTATAACCTGACTCTTTGGAACTGCTTATCATCGCACCCTCGGTTGTCCAAATACTTAAATTGAATATTTCAGTTAATGGAGGGACATTGCTGATTTTAACCTTCGTGACAATATTCACCGGATTGGGAAATAATTTTACGCCTAAAGTGTTTATTTTCAAAGTCACTTCACAACTCATTGCAAAGTCACCTGTGTTTCTTTTTCCACTCAATACAGCAATCCCATTTTGCACATCTAAACAGGCTGCTTTGCTCTTAAAATTGATTGAAGAAATCGAACTGGTAGTGCCAGCCATTCCTCCAATACTACTCATAACAAAAATGGGGGACTGGGCTGATAATTTCAACCCGCCGCAAATTGCAATGATGATGATCCCTAATTTTTTATTCATTTAATTAAATCAATTATATTAATAACCAGTTTTATTTAGCACTATAGTACATTTTATACATGGTGCCTGCGTTGGTATAGGATAACACTAAATTGCTTGAACCAATCGATTCAACTAAATAGTTGTAGTTCACTGTATTCCCTCCATTTGTTTTTCCATTTATCACCATGTTCAATTTTCCTGCGGCATTTGCAATCGTGTAATTTCCACTAACCCCATAAGAATCTGTCATTGATTTGTTGGACAAAAATGTGATAAAATAGGTAGCTTGTCCTACATAGGATCTATTGGTAACAGTAGTGTTCACAATGGTTTGGGTATAGTCCAAATACCAGGTTTTGTCTTGCAAAAATTGATAACTTAGTTCCACTTTTGTTCCTGATGTTTCTTTTGAACAAGATCCCCCAACTATTGCAACAATTAGGACTATTAGTAAAACGTACAATATGGTTTTATTTCTTTTATTCATCTTTTAAATATTGTTTATTAAAATAAATCAGTTGCTTTAACAGCCATTCCAATTTCAAAACTATTCAAGCCTGTAGTGATTCCAGCGTTGGTAATAGATCCCAAATTTTTATGGTAATGAAAAAATAAATTATAGTTTTTACGATTAGAAAATTCTAAGCCTATATCCCCCATAAAAAACATTTTCTTATACACTTCATTCACCTGATTGTCCAAACTAGTACCTGACATTCTAAAGTCTACACTTGGTCCAACAACAGCATAAATTTGATACCTTACCCTGTCCCCAATGGGTAACAGCTTTTTATAATGTGCTGCAAGGTTGAATAGGATAAAACTTTCCTCCGCTTTAAAGGAGGAGAAATTTCCAGCAAAAGGAGGCAATTTTGTTGATTGAGTATACTTAGCGCCTGAGGTTAACTTACCAATGCGCGCACTCAAGGAATAATCATGCTTGTTTTTATAACGGCTGTCTAAACGTACACCACCAAAAAAACCGGATTGATATGCTTCATTACCGATTTCAGCAATATTGTAATTAAAATTGGAATTATAAGCACCGCTAGCCACTGTTTGTTGACTAAAATTCACCCCCGTCATCAATGAAATGGTTGTTGCTTGTGATGCTAGGGCCAGACTTTCTCCAATGGTCGTTTCTTCTACTACGGAACTATCTGAAACTACTTTTGGAGCGGCTGTTTTCTTCCAGTTGATTTGAGGCAATCTCAATTTGAAGGAAAATGGAGATTTCTTGGCTACCGTATCTTTTTGTTGGGCTTGTACATTGGCCACAAAACACATTAAAATAATAATAAATGTGAATGATTTGAAATTTAACATATTAGAACTACTTATAATTTAAAATTGTATTTATAATTGAACGACAAAATGTCACACAGCTAGGGGTAACAGTTGGGGGCGCAATTTAATACCAAGACTATTGTCTATGTTTTAAATTAGAAGGAAATCTGTACAAATTTGGGAAACTAAAACAAAGTATTCGATTTTAGTCTAGTCGATTGAGGTACTCAGAAGGTGTAATGCCCATTTTTAGCTTAAAGGAATTGAAAAAGCTTGTTCTTGAACCAAATCCAGCTTGTTTGGCTAGGGCATCTAATGTCAAAATTTCACCCGACCCATTACGAATTAAATATATAACATGGTCAATTTTAAGGTCATTTTTCCAGGTATTGAAGTTCACTTCAAGGTGCTCATTAAAATAATAGGACAAATGATGCACCGGAATATCGGTATCAGTGGACATTACCGTTAAATTAAATTCGGGATTCAAATAAGGTTTTGCCTCTATATATCGGTTAATTTTCAGGGACAATAAATTCAGATTCTCAGCTGAAATTTCAAAGGACCTGGACTGTTTTTTTACGTCTTCTGCAATGCCCAATCTTTCCTCCTCGGCCCTATTTTGATTGGTTACAATAGCATAATCTAATTGCGGTAATCCATATAAAATATTAGGGAAAAATAACAGGGATAAATTCAAAAATAGTAAACTACCAATAGTTGCATATAAAATAAATTCCCCCTGCTTGTCTGCAAAATTTACATCTTTAGTAAGAAAGGAAGTTACAGTAAAAAATAAAAAACCAAAATATAAAACAATTGAAATAAAAATAAAAAGTACCAACCACTTAAAAATTAATTTTGCCTGATGGTTCAAATAATTTTCATTCAATCCTTTTCTGAAAATCAATACCACACTAGCTATTACATAAATAATGGCTACAACAGGTCTCGATAAAAAACTTAATGTAGTAGGTATGAATAAATAATCAATGTTTAAAAAATTATGTGCATCCTTAACTACATTATCTGCATAAAGCAACTTATAATCCCAGGTATGAAATACATAAGGGGAGATATTTATAAAAAATAAAATGGCAGGAATAAAGTGTACATAATCCCATTTACTTAATTTGTGGTCATCCGTTAATAAGCCTCGCACATAAAAATAAAAAAACGGACCAATCAATAAATACAAGGGGGTGAAATGAACCAGCATAACCGCTATTAAATACCTATTACCCGAATAAACGGTGGCATAATGAGATAAGGAATAGGTATTATTGATCAATAAAAAGAAAAATAAATAAACATTCGCTTTATTGGACTGCTTTAGATTAAGAAGCAGCAAAAAAGTGACGATAAACCCCAATATTGTAATAGACAATAGCATAACTCAAAACCAATTTTATGGAACTTAGGCAAAGGTAGCATAGAAAAAAGTCTTTTACTCCTAAAAATCCAGATTTTGAATTCGAAAAAAATCGAATTTTAATTCGTAATTTAGGACACAACTAATTTACGAGCTTATGGGAGCAATTTCTTTAATTGCATTGCTTATCGCAGCAATTGCTTTTTCCGCAGGCGGAATAATAATTGGTAAAATTTTAGTGAAGGGATCCAAGAATCCACAAAAAGGCCAAGCCTATGAATGTGGCATTCCTACAAGCACTTCCCCTTGGCATCAATTTAATGTGGGGTATTATTTATTCGCCCTTTTATTTTTAATTTTTGATGTGGAATTGGTATTCATGTATCCCTGGGCTGTTGTGGTAAAAAAGGTAGGCATCGTAGCCCTTATCGAAATAATTGTATTCATTTTTATTTTATTCATGGGCTTTTTATATGCTCATAAAAAAGGTGCACTCAAATGGAATTAAACGAAAACATTGCAGGTAATCCCCCGTTCCCGGGCATTATCCACGAAACACCAGGTGGCGGAATTGTGGTAAGCACATTTGACAACGTGATTAACTGGGCAAGAAGCAATTCCTTATGGCCATTGTCTTTTGCGACTAGTTGTTGCGGTATTGAAATGATGTCCACTGCTTCGGCCAAATATGATTTTTCTCGTTTTGGTTTTGAAGTGGCACGAGCCTCCCCACGTCAAGCCGACGTTATTATTATTGCAGGCACCATTGTAAATAAAATGGCTCCTGTTTTAAAACGTTTATACGATCAAATGGCAGATCCAAAATACGTAATTGCTATGGGTGCTTGCGCCATTAGCGGTGGTCCTTTCTTTTACAACACTTACTCGGTGGTGAAAGGTGCAGACCATATCATCCCAGTAGACGTTTATATTCCCGGATGCCCGCCACGTCCTGAAGCATTACTACATTCCTTAATTTCTTTGCAAGAAAAAATAAAAATGGGAATGACACGTGATCAAATAAGAACAGAATTTAAAGAACAATAAACGATTAATTTTTATAGCGCATTAATAATAAGGCATGACGAACGAAGCAATCAAAGAATACATCACCACAATAGCGCCCGAAGCTATTTTTGACGAAACAGGAGAATGGCTGACCATCACAGTGGAATCAAATCAATTAAAACCAATGGCGACTGCACTAAATGAGCAGCCCATGCAAATGGATTTTTTGTTTTGTTTAACCTGCGTGGATTATAAAACGCATTTAACCATGGTGTATCATTTAACCGCTACAACAAACCGAATTATCAATTTAGTATTGAAAGCCAATGTTGACCGGGCAAATCCAACCATTGAAACCGTTTCAGCAATTTGGCGCACTGCCGAATTTCATGAAAGAGAAGTATTTGAAATGTTTGGTGTTCAATTCCTTAATCATCCTGATTTGAGAAATTTAATTCTGGAAGATGAGACAGCGATAGCTGTCGATGAAAAAAAGGAATCAGTGAATGAACAAAAAGGGTATTGGCCATTAAGAAAAGATTTTGAAGATCCTATCAACATGATAAAATTATAATTGGGCATGTACAATCAAACTGAAATCATAAAAGATACCACCGAATTAGGCCCCGAAGGCGAGTTGGTCATCAACATTGGACCTCAACACCCTGCAACGCATGGGGTATTGCATTTGGTGGTAACACTCAATGGAGAAACCATTAAAAAAATTGAACCACATTTGGGTTATATACATCGCTCTATTGAAAAAATGTGTGAGAGTTTAACTTATCGCCAATTTATTTATGTGACAAGCCGAATGGATTATCTTTCTTCCCATATTAACAATACAGCCTGTGCTTTATTGATAGAAAAGGGGCTGCAAATTGAAGTACCCGAGCGTGCTAAAGTGGTAAGAACTATTTTAAATGAATTAACCCGTATTGCTTCTCATGAATTATGGATTGGCGCCATGGCCATGGACTTAGGTGCCTTCACCCCGTTCTTTTATGCATTTAGAGAGCGTGAAATGATTACCGATATCATGGAGGATACTTGTGGTGCGCGTTTAACCATGAACTATATTGTTCCGGGTGGTTTGATGTATGATATTCATCCTGATTTTCAAACCAAAGTGAAAGCTTTTGTTAAACAGTTTAAAGAAAAAGTAACCGAATACGAGGACTTGGTAACGGGCAATATAATTTTCCAAAGCCGTACGAAAGGCGTGGGGGTGTTAACTGCCCAAGATGCAATTTCTTATGGTTGCACAGGACCAGTAGCAAGAGCAAGTGGCGTAAGTTGTGATATGCGTAAAATTGCCCCTTATGATGCTTATGATCGAGTTGAATTTGATGAAGTAATTGAAACTACTGGAGATTCCTTCGCAAGATATATCGTGCGTGTTAAAGAAATGAATCAATCCATTCGCATCATTGAACAACTCATTGACAATATACCCGAAGGAGAATTTGTGGGTAAAACAAAAAACGTATTAAAATTAGCAAAGGGTGAATTTTATCAAAGAGTGGAAACAGCAAGAGGTGAATTAGGGATTTACATTGTAAGTGAGGGAGCTACCACACCCTATAGGATTAAATTTCGCTCTCCAGGCTTCTCCAACTTATCGGTATTAAATCATATTGCTAAAGGAAGTAAAATTGGCGACTTGATGGCGACCATGGGAACTTTGGATTTAGTAATTCCTGATATAGATAGATAGATAGATAGATAGATAGATAGATAGATAGATAGATAGATAGATAGATAGATAGATAGATAGATAGATAGATAGATAGAAAATAAATGTATATTTCAACAGCACTAGACCAATAAAAAAAGACCAATGTTAAGTTTAGAAAATATAACGAAAACAACACAGGACTGGTTACTTACCAAGTTTAGCCCTACTATGGCACTGACCATTGAATGTGTAATTGTGATTTTGTTATCCATTACCCTCTTTGCATTACTAGGTTTAGTGTTGGTATTGTTAGAGCGCAAAGTTGCTGCTAGAATACAAATACGATTAGGACCCAATCGCGTAGGCCCAGGTGGTATTTTCCAAACAGCCGCGGATACTTTAAAATTAATTATGAAGGAAGGCTTAACGCCCGACAAAGCAGATAAATTTTTATTTAACCTTGCTCCCTTTGTAGTAATGATGGTAGCCATGTTATTGTTAGCACCCATTGCTTTTGCAAAAAACTTTCAAATTTGGGATATCAATATTGGGGTCTTATATATCTCGTCTATCTCTTCCTTATCTGTGATTGGTATTTTAATGGCAGGTTGGGCGAGTAACAACAAGTATTCCTTATTAGGTGCCATGCGCAGTGGTGCACAAATAGTAAGTTATGAATTGTCTGCAGGATTCGCTGTATTAACCATTGTAGTACTTACTGGAAGTTTACAAATTTCTGATATTATTGCATCACAAGAAAATGGCTGGTGGTTGTTCAAAGGTCATATTCCGGTTATCATTGCCTTTGTATTGTATATAATAGCAGTCACGGCCGAAACCAATCGTGCCCCTTTTGACTTGGCCGAAGCAGAGTCAGAATTAACAGCAGGTTTCCATACCGAATACTCAGGAATGAAATTCGCCTTATTCTTTTTAGCAGAGTACATAAATATTTTTATTGTATGCGCCATTGGTGCTACCCTATTTTTAGGTGGCTGGATGCCTTTACATATTGGACATTGGGAAAGCTTTAATCATATCATGGACTATATCCCGTCAAGCTTATGGTTTATGGGTAAAACATTTTTCTTGATTTTCGTAATTATGTGGTTTAGATGGACTTTCCCTCGCTTACGTGTCGATCATTTATTAAACTTAGAATGGAAATACTTATTACCAATAAGCTTGTTTAACCTTTTATTAGTGACGGTGATTGCTATAATGGGTTGGCATTTTTAACATTAAATGAATTAGAAAATGTTTTTGAAAGACTATATATCAGATGTTGTTAATGGGGTAAGTTCATTACTCAAAGGCATGCGCAAAACAGGTTACTATTTTACACATAGTAAAGAAATTATCACGGAGCAATATCCTGACAATCGTGCTACTTTAAAATTAGCTGATCGTTTTAAGGGCGAGGTAGTAATGCCCCATGATGAAAACAATGAGCATACCTGTACAGGTTGTACCGCTTGCGAATTGGCTTGCCCAAATGGGACCATTAAAATTATTACCAAGTTTGATATCACACCGGAGGGTAAAAAGAAAAAAGCCATTGACGCATTTATATACCGTTTAGAAATGTGCACCCTATGCAATTTATGCATTACTGCCTGTCCAAGCGATGCCATAAAAATGCTACCCAATTTCGAACATAGTGTTTTTGATAGAAGCAAATTGACAAAAATTTTAAATAAACCAGGATCAAAAATAAAGGAGGGCATCGAATAATGAATATTTCATCAATTCTATTTTACGCCATCTCTGCCTTGATATTGGGCGCAGGGGTTTTAGCCGTTACCTCGGTTAAAATATTTCGAGCTGCCATTTGGTTGCTGTTTTCTTTAATAGGAATAGCGGCCTTGTATTTTTGGATGCAAGTGGAATTTATTGCCGCCATTCAAATTGTAGTATATGTAGGAGGCATTGTGGTACTTATTATCTTCTCTATCTTTTTAACACAGAACTCAGGGAAGGAAATGAATAGCCCTACCATGGGTAAAAAAATATTTTCGGCTATGGCGGCTTTATTTGGCATTGCATTTGTAGGCAATCTTATTGCTCAATATGAAGGATTTGCTTACCCCTCTGCAAAACCATTTGACCCGAATGTGGCTGAAATAGGCACACAAATGTTAAGTACCACCAGTCATGGATTCATACTTCCATTTGAAGTGGTAAGTATGTTATTATTAGCTGCGATGGTAGGTTGTATTGTAATTGCGATGCGTCCAAAAAATGATACTGAAAATATTTCCTTAAATAATAATGAAACAAAGTAAGGAGAAAAACAGAAAAATATGATGCAAGAAATACCATTAACCCATATTTTGTTTGTAAGCACTGCCCTATTTTTCATAGGCATGTATGGCTTATTTACACGTCGTAATTTAATTACCATGTTAATGTCTATTGAACTCATGTTAAATAGCGTAAACATTAATTTTGTTGCTTTTAATAAATACTTGTTCCCTGATAATTTAGAGGGATTGTTTTTTACTTTATTTATCATTACCATTGCTGCTGCTGAAGCTGCGGTGGCCATTGCCATTATTATTAATTTATACCGCAGTCACCATTCAATTGATGTTGAAGATGCAACTGAAATGAAATACTAAGCCGCTAATAATTTAACTATGTCAAACTACTTGTATATACTTTGGATTCCTTTATTGCCCTTAGTCACTTTTGTGCTATTGGGTTTATTTGGGCGCAAATATTTATCAGGCATTGCAGGCTTGCTGGGAACTGCAAGTTTATTCACTTCTACCATCCTATCATTTGTTGCTGCTAAACAATACTTCTTTGAAGACGGTAAAGTAAACGGCGTATTTCAAAAAATAGTGGCTTTAAAATATACCTGGTTGGAATTTTCACCAAACCTTTCTATTGACTTAGGTATTATTGTAGATCCTATCTCCGTAATGATGTTGGTGGTAGTTACCTCCGTTTCCCTAATGGTGCATGTATTTAGCTTGGGCTATATGAAAGGGGAAGAACGTTTTGCAACTTATTATGCATTCCTTTCCTTGTTTACATTTTCAATGTTGGGTTTAATTTTATCTTCTAATATCTTCCAAGTATATATGTTCTGGGAATTAGTGGGGGTATCCAGCTTTTTATTAATTAGTTATTACTTTAATAAGCCTTCAGCGGTAGCAGCGAGTAAAAAAGCATTTATCGTTACCCGTTTTGCAGACCTTGGATTTTTAATTGGAATTTTAATATTGGGTTATTATGGCGGCAGCATGGATATTGGATTACTAATTGAAAGATTCACCTCCTCAAGTTCAACACAATTTATTAGCATCACAAGTGCTAGCTTTTTAGGAGCTAGTATGCTTACCTGGGGCTTAACCTTAATTTTTGTGGGTGGTGCTGGTAAATCAGCCATGTTTCCTTTGCACATTTGGTTGCCCGATGCAATGGAAGGTCCTACACCCGTGTCTGCATTAATTCATGCTGCCACCATGGTGGTTGCAGGAGTTTATTTAGTAGCAAGAATGTTCCCAGTATTTTCAATGAGCGAGGCTGCTTTAAATATTGTTACCTATGTGGGTGCAGCATCGGCATTATTTGCTGCGATCATTGCTTGTACACAAACCGATATTAAACGTGTATTGGCTTATTCTACTATGTCGCAAATTGGATACATGATGTTTGCATTGGGTATCTCTAAAAATGGGGGCGAAGGAGGATTGGGTTATATGGCTTCCTTGTTCCACTTATTTACACATGCTTTCTTTAAAAGTTTATTATTCTTAGGGGCAGGTGCGGTGATACATATGGTGCATAGCAATGAAATGAAAGACATGGGTGGATTAAGAAAATTAATGCCTGTTACGCATATTGCATTTTTAATTGCTTGTTTGGCCATTGCGGGGATCCCTCCATTTGCAGGATTTTTTAGCAAGGAAGAAATTTTAACGGCTGCCTTCCATGAAAATAAAATCATTTATGGCATTGCCTTATTTACAGCAGCCTTAACCAGTTATTATATGTTCCGTTTATATTTTAATATATTCTGGAGCAAGGAAACGACTATTTCACATCATGGTGAAGGTCCATGGGTAATGAAATTACCTTTAATCATTCTAGCAGCTTGTGCTGTAGGTGTGGGTTTTGTGCCTTTTTCCCAATTCGTTACTGCTGACGGCAAACCCTTAGTAACTCATATTGATTGGGTATTTTCTATTGCCCCAGTAGTATTATCTGTATTGGCTATTTTATTGGCTGCTCGTTTTTACAAAAATGAAAATGACAAATCCGACAAAGTTGTCGCTGGATTTGGGGGATTGTATACCGCTGCATATAAAAAGTTTTATGTAGATGAAGTGTATTTATTCATCACTAAAAAAATAATTTTCCCATTCATTGGTCAGCCCATTGCATGGGCTGATAAAAATATGGTAGATGGTTTTATGCAATTACTAGCTACCATCACTGCAAAAATTGCATTACTCATTAAAGGACTACAATCTGGTAAAGTTCAAAACTATGCACTTTTCTTTTTTGGAGGGGTAGTCGCACTTTCTATCTTATTTATTTATATCTGGAAATAAACAGTACCACCAAACGCACTATATCATGATGAACTTAACATTACTAATATTAATCCCCTTACTTACTGCAGTACTTATTCTACTCGCAAAGGGTTTACAACAAATAAGAGTGATTGGTTTAACGGGTGCTTTTGCACAATTGGGCCTTACTGGTTGGCTGTTAAAATCATTCCTTGCAGAAAGAGCAGCAGGCAATAATGCAACCTATTTATTTGAATCCAACCAAACCTGGTTTAAAGCTTTGAATATTAATTACCATATTGGCATTGATGGTATTGCTTTAGCAATGATTTTGTTAACATCGGTCATTGTGGTTGCGGGAATACTCGTTTCTTGGTCCATGGATAAATTAAGTAAGGAATACTTTTTCTTATTGGTGTTATTAAGCATGGGGGCATATGGATTCTTTATTTCTTTAGATCTATTTACCTTATTCTTTTTCTTAGAGGTGGCAGTGATTCCTAAATTTTTATTAATTGGTATTTGGGGAAGTGGCGATAGAACAAAAAGTGCTATGAAATTAGCATTGATGTTAATGGCAGGTTCGGCCTTGGTGATGGTGGGGTTATTTGGTATTTATTACAACATACAATCATTTGATATTGTGCAAATTACCCAACAAGGTATTCCAGTGGGTGTTCAAAAATTCTTCTTCCCATTTGCATTCCTCGGTTTTGGGGTATTTGCTGCATTATTTCCATTTCATACCTGGGTACCCGATGGTCATGCTTCTGCGCCGACAGCAGCAAGTATGTTCTTAGCAGGTATCTCTATGAAATTAGGCGGATATGGTTGTTTACGTATCGCCGCTTTAATGCCCGATGCAGCACATACGTATTCTTGGATTATTATTTTACTAGCAACCATTGCTATCATATACGGCGCATTTGCAACGATGATGCAAACCGATTTAAAATACATTAATGCCTACTCAAGTATAAGTCACTGTGGATTTGTAATACTAGGCATTGGCATGATGAATAAAACATCTATCAATGGTGCAGTTATACAAATGGTATCACATGGATTAATGACCGCTCTTTTCTTTGCAGCTATTGGTATGATTTATAGTAGAACACATACCCGAATAGTTGCACAATTAGGCGGCTTGTTAAAAGCCATGCCATTTATTAGTACGGTATTTGTAATTGCAGGATTATGCTCCTTGGGATTACCCGGCTTTAGTGGATTTGTAGCGGAGATGACCGTGTTCATGGGCTCCTGGCAAAATCCAGACGGCGCCTATCGTTTAGCGACGGTATTGTCTGGCGCTTCCATAGTAGTTACAGCAGTATATATATTAAGGGCCACTGGTCGTGCCATCATGGGGCCCATTAGTGCGGAACATGCATTACTAGCAGATGCCAGTTGGAATGAAAAACTAGCAGCTGTACTTTTAATTGCGGGTATTTTACTTATTGGACTTGCTCCATTTTTAATTAATCATTTAATTATGCCAAGCACCGATGCAATTATGGTACAAATGAGTAAAGTGATAGTAGCCAAATAAAGGGAACCACCAAAAATTGAAAAGGAATTAAAACGAATTATAAATAGAATTTAAGAAAGATGAACTATACGATATTATTACATTTAAGACAGGAATTAATGCTTGCAGCATTAATATTTCTTTTGCTATTTATTAAATTAGGTAAAGAAAGAAGCAATGAAAGTATTTTAAACTTCATCAATATTGGCTTGCTTGTTAATTTAGGGGCTGGATTTTGTTGTCATGAAACGGGTGAACTATTCAATGGCATGTTCAATACCAATACCATCATTGTTTTTGAAAAAAACTTATTGAACTTGGCGGCACTCATTATTTCAATGCAGTCCTACGCTTGGTTAAAGAACAACGATAATATGATTGAATTTTACTTGCTCACCTTCACTTCCTTGTTAGGCATGTTCTTTATGATATCCAGTGGTAACTTATTAATGTTTTACCTAGGTTTAGAAATGTCCACTATTCCGTTGGCCGCAGCTGCAAATTTTGATTTGACCAAGCGTAAGTCATCGGAAGCTGCTATGAAACTAATCTTGTCTTCGGCTTTTTCTTCAGGTATTCTATTATTAGGGATTTCATTTTTATATGGCACAACAGGCACATTAAACTTTTCAATTATCACCGCTCATATCAATGGCAATCCATTACAGTTATTTGCTTTTATATTATTGGTAACTGGATTTGCTTTTAAAATTTCCGCTGTACCCTTTCACTTATGGACAGCCGATGTGTATGAAGGTTCCCCAGTAGCAGTCACTTCCTTTTTATCGGTCATTTCAAAAGCCGCGGTCTTATTCACTTTAGTCAATATTTTATACAAAGTATTTACTCCACTGGCTCACACTTGGTACCTCATTTTAGTGGTACTCGCAGCTGCAACTATTTTGATTGGTAATTTATTTGCATTGCGTCAAGATAATTTTAAACGTTTCTTGGCATTCTCTTCCATTGCTCAAGTGGGTTTTATTTTAATTGGTATTTCGAGTAGTTCACAAGCAGGAACAGCTTCTTTAATTTACTTTGTTTTAATTTATATTTTCTCCAATCTTGCTGCTTTTGGCGTGGTATCAGTGGTGAGCGCCTTAACGGGTAAAGAAAAAATCTCTGATTTTAAAGGTTTTTACAAAACCAACCCCATGTTATCCTGGGTACTTACTATTGCCTTATTCTCCTTAGCAGGTGTTCCTCCTACTGCTGGCTTCTTTGGTAAATTATTTTTAATGATGGCCGGCGCGGCGAAAGGAAATTATGGCATCATTATTTTTGCAGCCTTAAATATGGTCATTAGCTTTTACTATTATTTAAGCGTTGTAAAAGCAATATTCATGGATGAAAACCCCCATCCAATTCAAAAAATAGCAGTGCCTACCGTTTCAAAAATTGCCATGTATTTATGTGTAATAGGAATAATTGCAACAGGACTTTTGAGTATGGTATATGATTATATTCACTCCATTAGCTTTGGACTTTAAAATAGATAGAGCCCTACTTAAAATAAAAATTTTATGGCAATAAATAAGAACCACGAATTTGAAGATTTAGACAATGTAAAATGTTCTATTGTCGAAAAGAACGTGAGTGCCAATCGTGTACAATTTTTAAAAGAGCTATTAAGCTTCAATAAATACGAGGTGGTGGTGGTAGACAGTCCTGCTCCGAAAGCAGCTGCCGAAGCCGCGAAAGCCGCTGATGAAATCGGAAATGTAATCGCGGCTGAGCCTATGGCGCCAAGTACATTTACAGTGGGTGTTACTGATTTAAGATTCAACCCTACCAATGCAGTTTTTGGAAGATCATTGCATACAACCGATGGTCATGTAGTCACTCTAGCTTATTGGAATCAGGAAGAAAAAGTATCGGATGATTCCGTACCTTATTTTATGTAATCCTTTTTATTTTTTAAATCAAGTAACACTTTAAGTCTCGCCGGGACTGACAGCACTCGCTTCGCTCGGCTGTCTACCTTACGTATTGGATTAACCCAAAGCCTTCAACTTTGTTGAAGTCATTTGTAGCCTTGCCCAGGATCGAACTGGGATTTAGCGCTTCGGAAACGCTTGTACTAACCATTGTACGACAAGGCCATATTGCAAACTTAGTTAAACTAAACGAGCAAATAAATTAGCCCCGCCGGAACAATACCTTAATAGCAGCTGGTAAAAATATTTTAGTAGGCAAACTGCGCATGATTCGGATATCCTCCCAAATTGAACTTGTATTGGATAAAAATTTAAAGATGGTAGCCACTTTGTTTTTTTCAAATATACGTTTGAAAATTTCGCTTCCCTCCATTAAATCACGATCAAGGATATACAATAAAACTGCATCATAAAATTGGTGTCTATTTACTTGTACTTCTGTATGGATAGGCTTGTCTAGCGCTAAATTGGTTACAATTTCATTCACCTGGGCTTGTATAAATTGAAAAGCATATCCAGTACTTGCTTTCACAGCATTTCCCAAAGTGCCTATCACATAAATAGGCGGCTTTGAACTTGCAAATGGCTGCGTGGTCATTGGAATAGCACCCATTTCCTCATGCAGTATTTGATAATTTCTATTGGGAAATTTTGCGTTTAAATAGTCCTTTAGCTCCTTGTCATAATCAGCAGGGTTCAATATAGATTTGGAAAACAAAGTATATTCTACCAAGGCTTTTTGTGTATCCAAAGGAAGTACATACATAAATGCGGTTGCCTTTTTCTGATCTACATTAAAATCCATTAAACGGGCAATGTTATCGTCAAAAGTATCCTGTTCAAATTGTACTAAAAGTCCTTTAAAATGTTGCCATAAAAAAGCTTTATCAGACTTTGACTGACTAATTGCATACAATTGATCAATGGGTAGTATACTTGAAAATACTTTTTTCCCTTTCGCTTCTCCCCCCTCCCATTGCACCACTGCCTTTTCATTGATCGCATCAATGGAGCTTATCACTGTCTCCTGCCAATGCACATTTGAAAATTGTTTCGCAAATGAAATAATATGCTTGTAGAAATCCTGCCCCTGTATCATTTTATAGACAAATGGAGCAGTGTTTAAAACAGTAGAAAATGGTTTTTTATGCACAGAAATTTGATCCCATTTCTTACAAACCAATGCATCAAATTTACCATTCTTAATTTCCCAAAAACACCAGGTACGATCATTAGATTTTTCTAATGACTTATCAATCACTAAAATTTTTTGTGTATTAAGTATGGGAGATTGTAAAATAGAATATAGTAAGGATAGGCCTGCACATCCCGCACCGGCAATAATGATATCGTACTCATCATTTTGATATAAAGTATCCGCCTTATTATCCATTGGCTTGTATATGTTCGTCCTGTCTAACCTTATCCCAATATTTTTTGGCTACGATAAGCATACCAAAACTTTCACTATCCTCTTTACCCAAATGCTTATGATGCATTTTATGTGCCCAACGAATGGCTTTGATGTATCTATTATTTGACTTTGTAAACCACTTGATTCTTTGGTGTATTATTACTTCATGTACTATAAAATAGGCAAAACCATACATTGCTATTCCAGTTCCAATTGCAGCGATCCAAATAGGTCCTACAAAGTTGCCATAAAAAATACAAAACATACTAGGTATGGCAAATATCAAAAAGAAGGCATCATTTTTTTCAAAAAAATGTCCTGTAGGCTGATGGTGATCCTCATGTAAATACCATAGAAAACCGTGCATTACATAACGGTGTGTTAACCAAGTGATGCCTTCCATAATGGCAAAAGTCAAAAACATTACTCCTAAAAATAACATAAAAAAATATTTAATTAATTACTTGTAAACGCTGATACCACTCAACTACTTTTGGAAATGCAATCTTAAACCATACTGTAAACTGTGCTGGGCTTGATTGTATTTTTTCTCGTAGTTCCTCAATACTTATGTAAAGATAGTCACATACTTCCAAACTATTTGGTGAAATGACCCCTTCATATTCACCTATAAAAACATAATCCAATTCATGCTCCGTTAACCCCTGATCCACTTGTGCATTGTAAATAAAACTAAACGCTTTTTCAATAGATGCAGTAATTCCCATTTCCTCCTTTAATCTTCTTACTGCGGCATCCTTTGCCAATTCTCCTGGCCTTGGGTGACTACAACAGGTATTCGTCCACAAGCCAGGACTATGGTACTTTTTAAGTGCTCTTTTTTGCAATAACATATTGCCTGACTTATCAAACAAAAATACGCTAAAGGCCCTATGCAATTTAGCTAAGCGATGCGCTTCTAGCTTTTCCATAGTTCCTAGGTCATTGTCCGCCTCGTCCACCAAAACCACATACTCTAATTGACTCATGGTTAGAATAAGTTAAGTTGACTTCTTATACCCGCATTCGCCAATATTAAAAACTTTCTATAATCTGGTATCCGTATACGCATTTTCAATATTGAATGATGCTTGGTTTTTTTAATCTTCTTGTATAAAGAATAATAATATTTATAAGCTACATATACCCCAAATCTTGCTTTTAAAGGCAATATTTTAATCCCTTCTAAGGCAGCCTCAAAATCTGATTGGATGTCTTGCTCAATTAAAATTTTATCCTCTTCTTTAAAATTGGTGAAATCGCAGTTTGGGAAGTATAGTCTTGATAAACCTTCAAAATCAGCCTTAATATCTCTTAAAAAATTTACTTTTTGGAAGGCTGCCCCTAAACGCTGAGCGGAAGGTTTTAATGCTGCAAACTTAGCATTGTCTCCATCACAAAAAATGTGCAGGCACATTAAGCCCACCACTTCAGCACTTCCATAAATGTATTTTTGATAGGAATCAATGGTATAAGTTTGATTGCTCAAATCCATTTCCATACTATTAAAAAATGCTTCTACTAAATCAATGCCAATATTGTATTTTCTAAAAGTAATTTGGAATCTGTGTAAGATAGGATTCAAACTTACCCCTTGTTCAATGGCTGTGTAAGTGTCTTTTTTAAAATTCGCTAATAAGGTCGCTTTATCATAGTCATGAAAAGTATCTACAATTTCATCAGCAAACCTAACTAAGCCATATACATCATAAATAGGTTGTCTTAAATCGGCATGCAATAATTTAATAGCGGAAGAAAAACTTGAACTATACATAGTTGTAGTTTGTCTACTTGCTGTAGCCGTTACTTGATTATATAATTGAAAAGTTGACATATCATTTTTTTATTAAAATTGGTTATGCACTAATTCCGCCACCACTTCGCCACTAATTAAACTTGGTGGCACTCCTGGTCCTGGCACAGTTAATTGACCAGTGTAATATAAGTTTTTTACTTTATTACTTTTACAGGAAGGCTTTAAAATTGCAGTTTGCATTAACGTATTGGCAAGTCCATAAGCGTTCCCTTTAAAGGAATGATATTCTGAAATAAAATCCGACACTGCAAATGATTTTTTATAAACGATTGAATCTGAAATAGATTGACCCCATTTTTGCTCTAACCTTCCAATTAGTTGATTAAAATAAGCATCCCTTACTTCCTCTGTATCCCCTTGTAAGCCTGCAGCCACCGGAATTAATAAAAATAAATTTTCATTGCCCGCGGGTGCTACTGAAGGGTCTGTCACTGAAGGGACGCTTGCATAAAAAAGTGGATTTTTTGGCCAGTCAGGGTGCGTATAAATTTCTTTACCGTGTACACCAAAATCAGTATCAAAAAATAAATTATGATGCAAAACACCTGTTAGTTTTTTATTTAATCCAACATAATATAATAAGGAGCTAGGTGCCATCAATCTTGAATCCCAATATTTATCCGAATAAGATTGGTATTTTTCACTCAATAGTTTTGTCTCAATATGATGATAGTCCCCAGCACCAACTACTACATCAAAGGAATATTCCTTTTGCGCTCCTGTCAATGCAACCATCGTTCTTGCTGTTTTAGCAACACCATTCACTACTTCAATTTGTTTTACTTCTTCACCAAAGGAAAATGTCACCCCTTGTTCAATAGCTACTTGATACATTCCATGCACAATACTATACATTCCTTTTTCAGGATACCAGGTTCCTCCTTTAATATCTGCATAGTTCATTAAACTATACAAAGCCGGCGTATGTTCAGGCAGTGCCCCTAAAAATAGCACCGGAAATTCCATGATAGTTTGTATATATGGATGTTTAAAAAATTTAGCCACATGTTTTTTCATGGATTGAAAAATATCCAATTTAAAAACACCTTTAATTACTTCCCAATCTATAAATTCCAACCAGGATTGTCCAGGCTTATGTACTAATTTTCCTACCCCTACCTCATATTTAAATTTGGCCTCCTCCATAAACTTATCTAAAGCCAATGCAGCTCCAGTCTCCACACTTTCAAGCAATGCTTGCAAATCAGTGTAGTTGGCAGGCATATCCCAATGCGTATTTTCAAAATAAACGCTGTAGGATGGATCTAGCCTTTTTAATTGATAGTAGTCACTTACTTTTTTACCGAATTTCTCAAAATACTTTTCAAAAACATCTGGCATCCAATACCAACTTGGTCCCATATCAAACACGAAACCATTGGCTTCAAATTTTCTTGCTCTACCTCCTGGCATTGTATGCTTTTCAACCACTTGTACTTTCCAACCTTTTTGTGCTAAAAAAGTAGCTACAGATAAACCAGCAAAACCAGCACCAATAACCAAAACCGTTTTTTGTGAGGAGGGGATCATTGTATTAATATCTTTCAATTTTTTGTTTCAATATTTTTCTTGCAAAGTGGATGCGACTTTTAATCGTACCCAAGGGCTCATTCAACACTTCTGCAATTTCATTGTATTTATATCCCTCAAAGTATAAATTAAATGGCACACGAAATAATTCTGGCAAATCATTTATTAATTGATTCACCTCACGCATGTTTAAATTGGTAATTCCTTGATTAATTACTTTAGTATGTGTTTGATCAATAATGTAATCGTTGGGTGTATTGTCAAATACAACGGCTTGCTTTGAACGTTTGCGATAGTCATTAATGAAAATATTACGCATAATCGTATACAACCATGCCTTAATGTTCGTACCTACATTGTATTTATCCTTGTTGGAGATAGCGCGGTACAAAGTGTCTTGGAACAAATCCTTTGCGGCTTCATAATCCTTGGTCAGATTAATGGCAAATGGTCTTAAAAAATCAGCATTTTCAGTTAATAAGAGGCTAAATTCTGCGTTTGACATATACTTGTGTTTAACAATTTTATATAAATGTTAAACAAAACTAAGTGATATTTTCGAATTCTGTTTAATAATTTAATAAAATATTTAAACAAAATGGGGGGAAATTATAAGTAGCTGATAATGTGTAGATTAGCCAAAATAAGAATTGATTTGTCCAGATAAATGTCTATTTCAATGCCTAAAAAGAGGCAAGTAAATAAACAAGACCCCATAAGTAGGGGCTAAATTAAATAGCAAATAGATAGGACATGGTATCCTGTAAAGTTCTCATAAACTGAACATTCGTCGGAGCTAACCCTTTATATTCTTGGGCCACTTGACCTGAAATAACAATAGGAATATTGGGGTTTATTTGTCCCAAAGATTCAATGAACTTATTCATTTTAAATCCCTTGATTGGGGCAGTAATATGCGCATACAAATGATCTACCTTCTTGTTTTCAGTTAAATACTTAATATCCACAGAAGGCACATTGGCTCCTAAATAATCAATGGAGTATCCTTTTTGCTTTAACAAGAACTGTACAAATAAAATGGCAATTTCATGATACTCCCCCTCAGGCATAAACAACACAATGTGCTTATTGGAAGTGGGTATTTTAGGTAATTTTTCAATGCCTAGAATAATTTTCTGACGAATAAGATTTGTACTTAAATGTTCCTGTGCGGGGTTGATATGATTGGTTATCCAAAGTATTCCTACACGTTCTAGGAAAGGAAATATAATTTCTGTAATGGTTTTTTCAATCCCTTTTTGTGCAATGTATAAATCCAAATTTTTCTCAAAAGAATACATATCCAATGACACCATATCTTTAATCATGCAATTCACCAATCTTTCCTTTTCTGCTTCAAATTGGTTTAAACCTAAAATTTTGTCTTCAATGTCTGAAGAGGACATTTTATCAATATGAGATATCTTGTACCCATATTTATTAAGCAAGGAAACGTTCAAAATTACCTTTAATTCATTCGCTGAATAGGACCTAATATTGGTCTCCGTACGCTGGGGTTGCAAAAAATGATAACGCTGTTCCCAAATACGAATTGTATGGGCTTTGATACCAGAAATTTGCTCCAAATCCTTAATAGTATATGATGACATACCCTTAAAACAACAAAGAAGCAGAAAAGTTTAAAATAACTTATTTTTTTAATGTCCTTAGGTATTTCCCATACCCGCTTTTGGCGTATTTGTCGGCTAAAACAAGTAATTGCGCCTTATCAATAAAGCCCATTCTATAGGCAACCTCCTCAATACAGCCTATTTTTTGGCTCTGACGCTTCTCGATTACTCGAACAAATTCACAAGCATCAGCCAAGGATTCAAATGTACCTGTATCCAACCATGCGGTTCCACGATTCATGATACCTACCTGCAATTGCTTACGCTCTAAGTACACTTTGTTGACGTCGGTAATTTCATACTCCCCCCTTGGCGAAGCAGGGATATTTTTGGCTATTTCTACTACATCATTGTCATAGAAATATAAACCAGGTACTGCATAGTTTGATTTAGGCGCTGTTGGTTTTTCTTCCAATGACAATGCATTGTTATTTTCATCAAACTCCACTACCCCATAACGCTCAGGATCATTCACCTCATACGCAAATACCGCTGCCCCTTCCACATCATTAAAGGATTGAACTAATTTACTGAAACCCGCTCCATAAAAAATATTGTCTCCCAATACCAAGGACACTTTGTCTTTGCCAATAAAATCAGCGCCAATTACAAATGCTTGTGCAAGGCCATTGGGTACTGCCTGAACTGCATAACTAAATTTGCAACCAATTTCAGAACCATCTCCCAATAATCGTTTAAACTGATCATTGTCCTCGGGAGTTGTGATAATTAATACTTCCTTAATCCCTGCCAACATAAGCACAGACAATGGATAATAAATCATTGGCTTATCATAAATGGGCATTAATTGCTTACTAATTCCTTTGGTAATGGGATACAATCTTGTACCTGATCCACCTGCTAATATAATTCCCTTCATAATAATTACTTTATTTAATTTATAAAGAAGCCGCATACTCCGCGAAGCTTCCCAATGTTTTGTCTTTTTCCGAAAATATCAATTCATCCATTGGAAGCCTCCAATCAATATTTAAGTCTTTGTCATTGTACATAATGCCTACTTCATTGCCAGGCGCGTAAAATTTGTCGACTTTATAAAAGAAAGTAGCCGATTCGCTCAATACCACAAATCCATGCGCAAATCCAGGAGGCACAAAAAATTGCTTATGATTATCCTCAGATAATTCAATGGCATAATGCTTCCCAAAACTAGGAGAGCCTTTTCTTAAATCCACTGCAACATCTAAAACCGAACCTGCAATTACCCTTACTAATTTAGCTTGGGCACTAGCACCTCTTTGCATATGCAAGCCCCTCAAAACGCCCTTTGTTGACTTAGATTGGTTGTCTTGTACAAAAACAATATCAAGTCCTGTAGCTGCATTAAAATCTCTTTGGTTAAAGGTTTCAATAAAATAACCTCTTGCGTCTCCATTCACTTTTTCGTGAACGATAAAACAATCTTGTAAAGGGGTCTGCTCAATATTCATGCTACTCGGAATAATTTATGATGCTTTATTAATTAACGGTTGGTATACATATCATTGTAATATGCTTGATACGTGCCACTGGTTACATTTTCCAACCAAGCGGTGTTTTGCAAATACCAATCAATGGTAGCTGCTAAACCTTGTTCAAAAGTAACCGATGGACTCCAACCTAATGCTTGATTCAATTTAGTGGCATCAATCGCATAGCGACGGTCGTGGCCTGGACGGTCCTTCACATAGGTAATCAAACCTTCGCTCTCTCCTTTTGCACGCCCTAATTTCTCGTCCATTTGTGTGCACAATAATTTCACCAAGTCAATATTGGTCCACTCATTAAAGCCACCAATATTATACGTGTCTCCTTTTTTCCCCTCATGAAATATCAAATCAATGGCACGCGCATGGTCAATTACATACAACCAATCACGGGTGTATAAACCATCGCCATACACAGGCAATGCTTTTTTATTAATGATATTATGAATGAATAAAGGAATTAATTTTTCAGGGAAATGGTTAGGACCATAGTTATTAGAACAGTTAGACACTACAATAGGTAAATGATAGGTTTCTCCATACGCCCTCACAAAATGATTACTCGCTGCTTTACTTGCAGAGTAAGGAGAGTTGGGATCGTAAGGGGTTGTTTCTTTAAACAAACCTTCCTTACCTAAACTTCCATATACTTCATCCGTTGAAATATGGTAAAACAAATGATCTCTTTTTTGATCCCAGGTACCATCATGTGCATTTTCATAACTTAAATCTCCTTTCCAAAAATCCTTGGCCGTATTTAATAAATTCACAGTGCCAATTACATTGGTGTACACAAAGTCCAAAGGAGAAACAATGGAACGGTCCACATGCGACTCAGCAGCCAAATGGATCACATCCGTAATATTATGTTTTTGAAAAATTTCCTTTAATGCATCGGCATGTAAAATATCGGCCTTTACAAAATGATAGTTGGGTAAGTTTTCAATATCCTTTAAGTTTTCCAAGTTGCCCGCATAAGTCAAGGCATCTAAATTAAAAATTTGATATTCAGGATATTTGGTCACCATTAAACGCACTACATGCGATCCAATAAATCCTGCTCCTCCGGTAATTAATATATTTTTTTGCATCTGAATTTGTATCTTACAAAGATATTATTTTGGCCATATATATAAAGAAGTAATTTATAATAAATACATTTATGACTCAGCAAAGATACTATTCCCTAGACGTTTTCAGGGGTGCCACTGTGGCACTGATGATTCTCGTGAACAATCCAGGCAATTGGGGTCATATTTTTAGTCCATTGGAACATGCAAGTTGGCATGGATGTACCCCAACCGACCTGGTTTTCCCCTTCTTTTTATTTGCGGTGGGCAACGCCATGTCCTTTGTGATGCCGAAATTAGCTCAAGGAACTGCTGCTGACTTTTGGAAAAAAGTAGTAAAAAGAACCCTACTCATATTTGCCATTGGACTTTTCTTAAACTGGAGTCCCTTTGTAAAATGGTCGGACGGACATTTAATTTTTAAGCCCTGGGAGCATGTGCGCATACTAGGCGTACTTCAAAGAATCGCCATTTGTTATTTTTTCGCTTCCATCATTGTATATTATGGCAAATCGCGTGTGGCACTTTATATATCTATGATTATTTTATTAATGTATTGGGGCCTCAACTTAGCGCTTGGTGCACCAGGACATCCTTTTAGCTTATCAGGATTTTTTGGAAATGCCATAGATCAATCTTTATTAGGCATCTCTCATATTTACAAAGGCGAAGGCATCCCTTTTGACCCAGAAGGGCTCACGAGTTCATTCCCTGCGATTGTACAAATTATACTGGGTTTTTTAGTGGGCGAATACATACAATTGAAAGGAAAAAATTTCGAAATGCTCTCCCAGCTTTTATTAACCGGTATTGTATTTGTTGTCGCAGGTTACCTTTGGGATTTTAGTTTCCCCATTAACAAAAAAATATGGTCAAGTAGTTATGTTGTATACACTACAGGCCTTTCCATGCTTACATTGGGCATATTAATTTACGCATTAGAATTTAAAGAATCCAAAGGAAGATGGAGTCAGTTTTTTGATGTTTTTGGAAAGAACCCATTGTTCATTTTTGTGCTTAGTGGATTCTTACCAAGGGTATTGGCATTGTTAAGATGGGTAGATCATACCGATGAAAAAGGACAGCCCGTATACACTTCTGCGCTACCTTGGTTTTACGAACATGTTTGTAAAAATATAGCTACCGACTTAAGAGTAGGCTCTTTGGTATATGCCTTATGCTTTATTGCCTTCATGGCATCACTTGCTTATGTTTTAGACAAGCGAAAAATTTACATTAAAGTGTAAGGTATTAGCGCAATGATAAGCAGGTATGAAATTGTTTTATTGCTAATCAATTTACTTAAAAATTGTAGCTGCTTTTTCTATACTTTCTGGCTTGCCTACATCTAGCAAAATACCGTCACTGTGATCGTAATAATAAATTGCATAATGTTTTGCCAATTGCAAGTAGGCATCAATTAATGAGAATTTTCCACGCAATTGTACTTCTTGAAAAAAGGGAGCATGAATTATCTGTATTCCGCTAAAAGCTTTTGGCAGGGCCGTATTGAGGTCCCTCAATGGAAGGGCCCACTTTTCCTCGCCTGTATTGTTATTTTTCCACCCACATAAAGTCCCCGCTTGATTAAAAATCAAATTTCTACTAGTGCTTCTATTGGTCACCGCCAAAGTGGCTACTAAATCTCCTTCCGCTTTTTGTGCATTCAGCTCGTCTGCTGCAATCATTTTATGCAAATCCAAGTCGGTTAATATATCTGCATTCATAACCAACCAACGCTCCTCTCCTTCAAAATAATTTGCAGCACGCAATAATCCTCCTCCTGTTTCCAATACTTCATCCGATTCATCTGAAATGGTGATGGACGCGCCCCATCCATTATTGCTTTGTACTGCATCCACAATTTGATCCGCAAAATGATGCACATTGATCATAATGTCCCTAATCCCATAAGCAAGTAAATACTCCACATTGCGTTGAAGCAAGCTTTTGCCATTTACCATGGCCAATGCCTTTGGATAATGATCCGTAAAAGGCTTTAGCCTTGTCCCCAATCCGGCTGCCAATATCATTGCTCGCATAAAAAACTATTTTACCCAATTATTTTGATTGGTATGTTCTAATACCAATTTGACTTTATATTTATTTTTTAAGTGCCTAGCCGTTTGTTCCGCTGCAAATACACTTCGATGCTGTCCTCCTGTACACCCAAAATTAATTTGTAGAGATGCAAAATCTCTTGATAAATAATTTTCTACGGTGATGTCAATTAAATCCCAAACACTATTTAAGAAAGTATTCATTTTGGTACGTTGTTCTAAAAAATCCTGCACCGGCTTATCTTGACCAGATAATTTTTTATACTCATCAAATCTTCCCGGATTTAATATGCCACGCATGTCAAAAATAAATCCACCTCCATTATCAGAACTATCTGTTGGCAATCCTTTTTTATAACTAAAGCTATTGATGGTAATGACCAGTGGAGTTGCTTCAGTAGCAATAGGAGGATTAAATCTTGCCAATACCTCATGCGATACCATCCAGTTTAAAATACCTGCAAACACAGGCGCGTCCTGACTAATAGGGGCTATAGATAAAAAGTTTTTTAAATTATTTAAGCCCAATGGAATACTTCTTAAAAAATGCGCCTTGCGTTCAAATAATCCTCTAAATCCATACGCACCAAGCACTTGCAATAAGCGCAATAACACAAAACCGTTGTACTGTTTGTAAAACAATTCCTCCGATATAGGTGTTGGTAATAATTTTTGCACTTCCTCAAGGTAATAGGCTGCCAATTTTTCCTTCCACTCGTTGGGTAACTCCGCCTTAGCTTGCCATAACAAGGACGCAACATCATAGGAGAGTCCACCTTGCATCCCTCCTTGGAAATCTATAAAATACACTTCATCGTTATTTACGATAATATTTCTACTTTGGAAATCGCGGTATAAAAAATGATTCAACTCCTTACTTTCCAATTTTTCACTTAGCAATTCAAATTCATCTATCAACGCTTGTTTATCATAAGGGTATTGCAGGGTATCTAAAAAGTAGTACTTGTAATAAAGTAAGTCAGTTAAAATTGAATGCTTCCCAAATTCTTTTGAAGTTAAACAACGTGCATAATCCAAACCCTCCCCCCCATTTACTTGCAACTTTGCCAATGCTTTTAAACTTTTTTGGAATAAAGAAAAAACGCGTGCCGTTTTGCCTTCTTTTTCCAGTAGTTCCAATAAGGAAACATTTCCTAAATCGGCTTGGATATAAATGGATTTGTCCTCGTTTACTGCCAATACTTTTGGAACAGGTAATTCCTTACTTGCAAAATGCGCAGCAAAGTACATAAAAGTATCATTCTCTTTAATATTCAAACTATAGGTAGCAATCCAGGATTGATTTCCTTGTACAATTCTAAAATACATACGATCCCCGCCACTTTGAGGAATCTTCGTCATCTCATCCCATTCAATGGAATGAATTGATTCATATAATTTTTTAATATCTGCGAGTATACTATCCATTGTTTGTTTTGTGCGCTATTTAAGAGGCTTAAAAGTAATTAATTATGTGTTATGATTTCAAAAATGCAAAAAAGTGGTAAATTCAGCTAAATTATCAACTATGAATTCATTTTCTAAAGTATTGTCTTTAGCTGTTTTTGCAACGCTTTTTGCTGTCAGCTCCTTCGCACAAACCCAAAAAATTACGGGTTCGGTGTCCGATGACAAGGGTACTCCCTTAGAAGGCGTTACTGTAAAAGCAACTAAAAGCAAATCAATAGTGACTACCGACAAGTCAGGTAGTTTTTCAATTAATGCAAATATTGGGGAAGCATTGGAATTTAGTTCCATTGGCTTTGAAAATAAAAAAACAACTGCGAATTCCGCAAATTTAAAAATTGTCCTTAACGCCGCTACCACCGATTTACAAGATGTAATTTTGGTAGGTAGTCGTGGAAATGGACGTGTTAAAACAGAATCCCCTGTTCCGGTAGATGTAATTAAATTATCCGAGGTGGGCATGAATACAGCGAGAATGGACTTGACTTCTACTTTAAATTTTGTAGCCCCTTCCTTTAACTATAATAAACAATCCGGTTCGGATGGTGCCGACCATATTGACATTGGTACATTAAGAGGACTTGGACCTGATCAAACCTTGGTGTTGATTAACGGAAAACGCAGACATAGCACCGCTTTCGTAGGTTTGTTTGGTACAAGAGGGCGCGGTAATTCAGGCGTTGACTTAAATGGATTTCCACAATCTTCTGTCGATAGAATTGAAATTTTACGTGATGGTGCTTCCGCACAATATGGATCCGATGCCATTGCTGGTGTTATGAATATTATACTTAAGAAAAATACTGGCGAGTGGAATATTACCACTGGCATGGCGGGCTACTATGATAAAAAATACAATACGCATCAATTCAAAGATCAAAAGGAATATTTAACTTCTGGTCCAATAGATGGTATTACCAAGGCGGTCTCTTTAAATCGTGGTTTTGAATTAGGCAAAAAAGGAGGATTTCTAAATTTATCATTTGATTTATTAGATCAAGGAAAAACCTTCCGTCAAGCACCTAGTAATGATATTACTCAACCCGACGGACTTCCGACCAACACTTGGAGACGAGGCTTTGGAGATGCATCATTGCAATCCATTGGTGCCATGTTCAATTTGGAATTACCCATCAACAATAATGTTAAAATGTATGCTTTTGGTTCCACGAACGCTAAAAGTTCTGACGCTTATGCATACTCTAGAAACTGGTCAGCTAAACCAACTCGTTTCCCTGTTACAGCTGGCGGTGGTTTAATATTTGACCCAAGTATTATGTTTGGAACCGGATTAGGTGATACCACTTACAACCCACGTATTCAAACAAAAATTAGTGACTTTGCCTTTACAGTTGGCTTTAGTGGTAAAACGGGCAATGGTTGGGATTTTGACATTAGCAATAGTACTGGTTATAATAATTTCCACTACTTTGGCGACGGCACGTACAATGCATCCAACATTAGCAATATTGTACAAACCCGTTTTGATGATGGTGGTTTTAATTTTTTACAAAACACTTCTAATGTAGACTTATCCAAACAATTTGGTAAAGTAAATGAAGGTGGGGTGAAAATTGCTTATGGTGGTGAATTAAGATTTGAAGAATACAAAATTTTTGAAGGTGAATTAGCATCCTATAATGCATATCCAAATAGTTATGGACTAGAACAAGCACCAGGATCACAAGGATTCCCTGGCTTTAGCCCAGCAGATAAAGTAAAAGCAAACCGATG
The DNA here is from genome assembly GCA_947487525.1 of Bacteroidota bacterium. Taxonomy (GTDB): domain Bacteria; phylum Bacteroidota; class Bacteroidia; order Chitinophagales; family Chitinophagaceae; genus Sediminibacterium. The sequence goes on along the minus strand of CANKWR010000001.1, from coordinate 61,065 downwards.
GGTAGGCGGCGCTTATGGTGATATTGAATATACACCCAATAGATTATTGTTATTAACGGCTGCAGTGCGTTTTGAAAACTATTCTGACTTTGGCGCAGTAGCCACGTACAAAACATCCTTCCGTTACAAGGTAACTGACAACTTTAATTTTAGAGGATCGGCAAGTACTGGATATCGTGCACCATCACTTCAGCAAAAATATTTCAGCAATACCTTAACCTCTTTCTCAGGTGGAGAATTAGTGCAGTCAAGAATTGCCAATAATAACGATGCCTTAACTAAATTAGCAGGCATCCCATCCTTGAAACAAGAAACTTCCGTAAATACCAGTTTAGGTTTTTCTTGGAAACCAGCGAAAGGACTTACTTTCACCGTGGATGGATACAGTATTAAAATGAAAGACCGCGTGGTGCTGTCAGGATTATTTAGTGCATCTGATGCAAGTTTGCCTACTGCCCTTACCAGTCAATTAAATGCGCTTGGTGTTTCTACTGCACAATTTTTTGCCAATGCAGTTAACACGACCAATACGGGTGTTGACATCGTAGTGGATTATCAAAAGAAAATTTCTAACAAAGAAAAATTCAAAATATTATTTGTAGCTAATTTCCAAGGCATCACCATTGATGATGTACACATTCCTGCTGCATTAAATACCAATGCTTATAATGCAAACACTTTTTTCAACGATCGTGAAAAGTATTTCTTAAAAGCTTCTGCTCCGAAATCTAAATTCTCTACTAGTTTTGATTACACAAAAAACAAAATTAGCCTTGGGGCAAGAGTGACCTACTTTGGAGATGTTACCTTAACAGGATTTGGTGTGAATGGCGATGGTATTAACCCTCAAGTCCCTTCTGATGCAGATGAGAATGTCCTCCTTCCAGAGCTTTTCAATTACAGGGGAAAATTCACGACCGATTTATATATGAATGTTCAAATGTCTAAGGGTGCTTCCTTGGTTGTTGGAGCAGACAATATTTTCAATATTCACCCAGACTACGCTGTAAACCCACAAGCTAAATGGTGGGCGGGTGACAATGAAACCGGTGGTCCTTGGGATGGTGTTCAAATGGGCTACAATGGTTTAAGATTATTCACCAAATTGGTGTTGAAGTTTTAAGCAAATGAAGCATGCATCTTGAATGCAATAGGAACGTATCAAAAAAGGTCCAGCATTGCTGGACCTTTTTTATTGGTAACCTTTATTCGTTAAATTGTCTGGCCTTAAATCAGTAACTAATCATTACTGATTTAAAAACTGCGCTAGCAGGCTGTGAAAATGGTGCGTGCCTTGTTCACGTTTTGTTGCATAACGACCATAATGATAAAAGCGAGAACGAATACCCTCTTGCACATGCTGCACAATTTCCTCATCCTCCTTTTCTACCGTATCTAGTCCAGTTCCTGCACCCTTGCCTAATTTACTTGCATCATAAACAAAACTTAAAAAACTAACCTTGGTATTGCCTGCATCTATGGGTGTGACTACATTTAAAGACAAGCCCCATGGATAAAAATTAAACATCATATTGGGGAATACCCAAAAATAATAGGCAGCAATTTTTTTGCCTGTATCGGGATGTCCTGCTGGCATATCAAAACAATCCGCATCGTCTTTGGCAATGCCTAATTGCAAATTGGCATATTTAAAAACCTCGGTGGAATAATCTTTAAAATCTAAAAATGCATTTAAGCCTGGATGCACAAATGGAATATGAAATCCTTCCAAATAATTTTCACAATACAATGCCCAGTTGGCTTTAATATAATAGTCATTGGACCTGGATGCATCAAATACTAAATCATTAATCGGCAACCACCCAATACGCTGCTCCATGGCTCTAAAAAATAATTCAGGGCCTAGGCCTTTTTGTAATTGCGTAAATAATAATGGGCCCCATTGATACAATTGCAAATGATGCAAATGATTATTTTCTGGAATAAAGTTTTCAACGGCTGAAAACTCCGGCATGGAAATAAATTTTCCATCCAAATGAAAAGCACGACCATGGTATTTACAACGTAAATGTTTTTGTGCACTGCAAGGTTCATACACCATTAAATTACCTCGGTGCGTACATACATTTGATAAACAATGAATATGTTCCTCCCCATCACGCGTTAATACCAAGGGCTCGTCCATATAATTCTCCAATAATTTAATTGGATACGCATCCCCCGCCTTAGGCACCATGCCCGTATGGCCAATATACTGCCAGCTAGGAGCAAATATTTTTCCCTTGGCCGCTTCTAACCATTTGGTTTCCAAGTAAAAACTAGTATCAATGGTCTTGGCAAGGGCAATATTCGGATCTATAAAAAAGGGCTTTTCCATAACGCACAATTAGACCCCCAAGGTACAAAATAGGTGGTAGAAAATATTCATAAAAATACTAAATAATTTAGCTAATATTGCTAATAAATTTAGTTTTATGGAATATATAGACATGGATCCAAGCGAAGGCATCGCTACGCAACAAATTAACAAGCACTACCAGTCAAGTCAAATTGTACAAGCCAATGCCACGGGCTTTGGTGCAGCTTCGGACGATTTTATGGAAAGAGGTATTGACTTAAATGAACAGCTTATCCAAAACAAACCTGCTACTTTTTTCTTTCGCGTGAATAGCGATGCCATGCTCGGTGCCGGCATTCATATTGGCGATACTTTAATTGTGGATCGCAGTGTTCCACCCGCATCCGGCAAAGTGGTGGTGGCTATTTTAAATGGCGAATTTTTAGTACGTCGCATACAAATGCAAGCGCATAGTATTAGCCTACTACCTGAAAATAAAAAATACGGTACCATTCATATTGAGCACTTGCAAGACTATAAAACATGGGGTGTAGTGACTTATGTAATTCATGGTTTATGATTCAGCATTTTATTTTTTCAAAATATTTTCTAATCACTTTTATTTAGTGATTGAATCACTGTGGATTTAAATTTAACAACGTGCAAGCGATTATTGATTGTAATAGTTTTTATTGTTCCTGTGAGCGGCTTTTTGCACCCACTTTACAAAAAGCACCCATTATTGTTTTAAGCAATAACGATGGATGTATTGTTTCTCGTTCCGATGAAGCAAAGGCATTAGGCATTGCCATGGCAGCCCCCTATTTTCAAGAAGCCGACCGCATTAAAAAATTTGGCGTGCATACTTTTTCCTCTAATTACCATTTATACGGAGACTTAAGTTGGCGCGTGATGGAAACCATGCGCTCCTTGCTACCACCGGGTCAGGTGGAAGTGTACTCGGTAGATGAAGCCTTTGTGGACCTACATCATATCGCCGAAAAAGAGGTGCATGATTTTTGTATCCATTTAAAAAATACCATTGAAACCTGGACAGGTATTTCGGTTTCTATTGGTGCCGCTCCCAATAAAGTATTAAGTAAAGTAGCCAACCGATTGGCTAAAAAAAATAAAGTACAAACCAATTGTGTCGTGGTTTTAGACAGCATGCAAAAAATACAAAATGCTTTACAAAAAACACCCATCGAAGATGTTTGGGGTATTGGTTACAAGTATAATGAGAAACTAAAAGTGTACGGGATTAACACCGCTTTTGCATTAAGCATGAAAGACCTGAGTTGGGGCAAAAAAATTTTAGGGGGGATTACGGGTATTAAATTAATTAGAGAATTAAAAGGCCTGCCCACCCATGAAATGCAAGCGCCTCGCACCGAAAAAAAAATGATTGCTACTACCCGCATGTTTGGAAGAGACGTACAAAATTGGCAGGACATTGAGGAAGCCTTGGCCACCTACGCCACCCGTTGCTGTGAAAAATTAAGAAGGCAACATAGTGCTACAAAATGTGTGCAGGTTTTTTTACTACTCAAACCCCTGCCCCAAAATTATCCTTCCGACCAAGGGCATTACTATCGAGGGAAGCAAGTAAATGGCTATACCGTTTTAGACAATCCAAGCAACCTGACCCCCGATATTATAAAAGCAGCCCTCGGCATTGGTAAAACCTTATTTGAACAGGGCATGATTTATAAAAAAGCAGGGGTCATTGTAAGTGACCTGGTGCCCGATAAAGCATTGCAAACCAACCTATTTGTGGAAGCCTCCGATGCAAGGAAAAAAAAGTTAATGAACGTTATTGACAATATGAATGCTGCTTACCGAAATGACGTACTCAAATTTGGCACTACAGGCACGCATAAAAACTGGAAAATGCGCAGTGAAAAGCGCAGTAAACGCTATACCACCCGCTGGGATGAGCTTTGCATGGTCCGCTAAACACATTTCGTGGAAAACCCTTTTACAAAAATTCGTATAAATGAGTTCGGTGACGTATTTTTGCCCAATTTTATACCTATGAGCAACAATCTGAACTCCAACGAATCGATCCCCTCAAAAAAGAAGAAAATTATTGTATTAGGAAGTGGTCCAAATCGAATTGGACAAGGGATTGAATTTGACTATTGTTGTGTACACGGATTACTCGCCGTGAAAGAATCAGGTTACGAAGCCATCATGGTCAACTGTAATCCCGAAACCGTTTCGACCGATTTTGACATGGCCGATAAATTATATTTTGAGCCTGTGTTTTGGGAACACCTTTGGGAAATTATTGAATTAGAACAACCAGAAGGGGTGATTGTACAATTGGGTGGACAAACTGCCTTAAAATTAGCAAAGCGTTTAACCGAAAGAGGCATTAAAATTATAGGAACCTCATTTGATAGTTTAGATATTGCAGAAGATAGAGGTCGCTTTAGTGATTTATTAAAAGAGTTAAGTATTCCTTATCCAAATTACGGTACCGCTTACACTGCCGACGAAGCGATTGAAGTGGCGAACAAAGTAGGTTATCCCGTTTTAGTTAGACCTAGCTATGTAATTGGGGGACAAAGAATGCGTATTGTAATTAATGACGCCGAAGTAGAAACTGCAGTCGTAAGTATTTTAAAACATATCCCAGACAATAAAATTTTGATTGACCATTTCTTAGACCGTTGTCAGGAAGCCGAAGTAGATGCCATTTTTGATGGTGAAACCTTCCACGTTATGGGCGTGATGGAACATATTGAACCAGCAGGTATCCACAGTGGAGACAGTAATGCAGTATTGCCTGCATTTAACTTAACCCCATTGATTGTTGCTACGATGGAATTTTACAGTGAGAAAATTGCGCGCGCTTTAAACATCAAAGGATTAATTAATATTCAGTTTGCGATTAAAGACGATCAAGTTTATGTAATTGAAGCCAACCCAAGAGCATCCAGAACAACACCATTCATTGCAAAAGCATATCAAATTCCTTATTTAAATATTGCTACTAAAATTATGTTGGGTGCAGCGAAGCTAACTGACTTTACAATGGAGAAAAAATTGGATGGTTTCGCGATTAAAGAACCCGTATTTAGATTTGATAAATTCCCAGGGGTAAATAAAGAATTAGGACCAGAAATGAAGAGTACAGGAGAAGCCATTCGTTTTATCAAAGACTTACGCGATCCTTACTTTAGAACATTGTACAAAGAGCGTTCCATGAACCTTTCTCGTTAAAATTTCAAATGCTTCTCTCGCTCTGCGCGTGGCTCGAAAGCTCGCTCAGCATTAAAAATTCTAACATCAATGATACCGATAATAAAGAAGCCCCGATAAAATCGGGGCTTCTTTATTTAATTGATTTTCATAAATTAACTATGGCGTCACGCCGTACTGATCCACTAAATAGATAAAGGCAGCAATATTCACAGCCCCTAATAACAATTCACGCTTGTTTACATTTTCAAACACATCCGTTTTTGCATGGTGCAAATCAAAATAACGTTGACTATCTGGCGTTAAACTGGACATAACAACCGTTTTATCATAACCAGTTAATGGACCGATATCCGCTCCACCACCACCCGAATTTACTTCCGTGCCATAAGGCTTTAACAATGGAGTCCATTGTTGAAATTTTGCTAATTGAGCTGGTGTACAAGTAACACCAATGCCTCTTGGCGTAAATCCACCTGCATCACTTTCTAAAGCAAGGATATGTTTTTCCTTATTCAATTTCGCCAGCTCTGCATATTTAGCACCGCCTTTACCTCCATTCTCTTCGTTTGCAAACAACACAAATCGAATGGTATGTTTAGGCTGATAATTCAAGGCTTTCATAGTGCGTAATATTTCCATGGTTTGCACAATACCTGCGCCGTCATCATGTGCGCCTTCATTTACATCCCAACTATCTAAGTGACCACCAATCGTAATAATTTCTTCCGGATGTGCTGTGCCTTTTAATTCAGCAACAACATTGTTTTCATCTACATCTGGTAAAAAGAAACCATAGGTTTGCATTTGCACACGCACCGTTCCTTTTTTTGCCTTAGCATATAAAGCTTTTGCATCATTGGGTCCTAAGGCGACTGCTGGAATTTTGGGCAGTGCTTCATCATATACCATGGTGCCCGTATGTGGCGCATTGTCTGGAGCTGTACTTAATGAATGAATCATCACTCCTACAGCACCATATTTCGCAGCACGGCTTGCACCAGTCCTACGATAGATACCAGCTGCGCCATAAGCTTTAAAGGTTTGAATATAGGTTGGATCAAACTCACTGTTAAAATAAACGATCTTCCCTTTTACTTCGTCTTTGCGTTTTTCTAATTCATCAAAATTAGCCACCGCTATAACATCCGCTTCTATCAAACCATTACTGCCTAGAGAATTTCCCAATGCGAGAACTTCTAATTTTTGAGTGGTAGCTTTGCCGTCTAGGCCCACAATAGCTGCAAAATCCTTGCCCCCTCTTTGCCAGTTAGGTGTTTTACAAGGTTGCATGTACACTTTATCCGGATTATAGGCTTCCATGTTTCTTTTTCCCCAAACAGCTGCATTTTGTTGTTGTGGAGAGCCTGCTAAACGCCCGCCAATATTCTTAGTTAACTCTCTTAATAAATCATAGGCTTTGCCATTGGTCATAATTTCATCAGCCATTTTTTTAATAGTAACACTATCTTGATTCACTTGTGCTTGTACGATGAATGGCAAGCTTAAAACCAATAAAAATAATCGACGCATAAATAGTTAATTTAACATTCAAATAATTCTTAAATATAATTAAACTTTATCGGATAATTAGTTGTTAATTGCATATTCAACTATTAAAAATGAAGATCGGTATTGTTTGTTATCCTACGTTTGGCGGGAGCGGTGTTTTAGCCACCGAGCTTGGAAAGGCCTTGGCCGAAAAAGGACATGAAATTCATTTTATTACCTATCAACAGCCTGTTCGTTTAAATGGTTTCCATGCCAATATATTTTACCATGAAGTAAGGGTACCCACTTATCCTTTATTTGATTACCCACCTTATGAATTGGCATTGGCCAGTACCATGGTGGATGTTATTTTAAACCACGACTTGGATTTAATTCATGCACATTATGCCATACCACATGCATCTGCTGCCTATACGGCTAAACAAATTGTGAAACAAAAAACAGGAAGGTCCGTTCCAGTGATCACTACTTTACATGGAACAGATATTACCCTAGTGGGAAGAGATAAAACTTACGAACCGGTAGTTACTTTTTCGATTAACGAAAGTGATGCTATCACAGCGGTATCTGAAAATTTAAAGGAAGAAACCTTAAAGCATTTTGACATTCGTAAAAACATACAGGTTATTAATAACTTCGTTGACCATCATCGTTATGATAAAAAACCAGTAGCTGCATTTAGACAAGTGATTGCGCCACAGGGGGAAAAAATAATTGTACACGCCTCTAACTTTAGAAAAATAAAAAGGATCGATGATGTAATGGAGATTTTTAAAAACATCCATGCCGCCCTACCCGCTAAATTATTAATGGTAGGTGACGGACCAGAGCGTCCTGTTGCAGAAGACTTGGCAAGACAATACGGAATTGAAGCTGATGTGCGTTTCCTAGGTAAGCAAGAACAAATGGAAGAAATTTTAGCGGTAAGTGATATTTTCTTGCTTCCTTCTGAATACGAAAGTTTTGGATTGGCTGCTTTAGAAGCCATGGCTGCAAGTGCAGTAGTAATAAGCTCCAACGCGGGTGGACTTGCAGAAGTAAACATAGATGGCGTAACAGGATATACCGCCCAAGTAGGTGATGTAAAAACAATGAGTGAAAAAGCCATTGCCCTTTTACAAGATGATGAAAAATTAAAGTCCTTCAAAAAGAATGCCTTAAAACAAGCCAAGCATTTTGATATCGCCAATATCATTCCACAATACGAAGCACTGTATCGAAGTTTTTGTCGTACAGGTGATTGCTAGTATTAAAATATCTCTAGGTTAGGCTGCACTGTAGTTTACACACTTAAATAAAATAGCTTCAAGCGAAATTTATTCAGCGAGTGTGTCATTGATACTTGCCAGGATTTTTTCGATGGCAATAATGAGTTCATCAATGGTGATACTCAGTGGTGGCGCAATGCGAATACGATCTTCGGCAAACAAAAACCAATCGGTGATGATTCCATTTTCAACACAAGCAGCAGCAATTTTTTTGGCAAGTGCTGCCGACTCAAACTGCAAAGACATCCACAAGCCAAAATGATTTCGATGCAAAATGGCAGGGTGATGTAAATGTTGACTTAAATATTGCTCCTTCTCTTTCACTGCACCTATCCATCCACTATCCTGTAATATAGTAAGGGCCGCATTCCCTGCAGCACAGGAAACGGGATTACCTCCAAAAGTAGTAATATGGCCTAATACCGGATTTTCAGTAAGTGTGGACATCATTTTTATGCTTGTAATAAATGCCCCTAATGGAAGCCCCCCTCCCAATGCTTTTCCCACCAATAAAACATCGGGCACCATTTCATATTGTTCAAATGCAAACAAAGTACCAGTGCGTCCAAATCCAGATTGTATTTCATCTACCATTAATAAAATACACAGTGCATCACATTTTTTTCTCAAAGCAGCAACCCATTCTTTATGCGCAGGGGTCACTCCAGTTTCTGCTTGCACTAGTTCCAGCAACACACAAGCAACCGAATTGTCAATCAATTCAATATCCTCCAAATGGTTATACCGCAATTGTAAAATATCAGGCAACAAAGGACGAAATGCATTTTTAAAATATTCATCCCCCATGACGCTCAACGCCCCCTGGGTACTTCCATGATATGCTCCTTTAAAGGATACTATTTTCGTACGCCCTGTAACGCGCTTGGCTAATTTCATCGCACCCTCTGTGGCTTCGGCACCACTATTGGTAAAATAAACAGACTGTAATGCTTCGGGTAAATATCCAGTAAGGTGTTTGGCATATTGCACCTGTGGGGCTTGCACAAATTCCCCATACACAATAACATGCATGTATTTTTGAATTTGCTCCTGAATGGCTTGAATAACAGCTGGATGACTATGTCCAATATTACAAACACTAAACCCAGCAATCATATCCATAAATGCTTTCCCGTCAACATCAATTATATAAACCCCTTTTGCACTAGCCACTTCGATACCAATGGGTTTATCAGAAGTTTGTGCCAAATGCTGAAAAAAAAGTTGTCTATTGTTTATTGGTGCCATTAGAAGTAAATTGCAGTACAAAAGTCGCATTTTTATGGCAACCATACTCACAGTTCAAGGAAAAGAACCCCAATTTGGAGAAAATTGTTTTGTAGCCCCCAACGCCACCATTGTGGGCGATGTAATTATGGGCAATGAATGCTCTGTTTGGTTCAATGCAGTCATCCGTGGAGATGTGCATTATATAAAAATGGGCAACAAAGTAAATGTGCAGGATGGCGCCATTATTCATTGCACTTATTTAAAACATCCCACAACAATTGGCAATCATGTTTCCATTGGACATAACGCCATGGTGCATGGATGCACTATTCATGACAATGTATTAATTGGTATGGGCAGTATCGTCATGGATGGATGTGTGGTACATTCCAATTCTATTATTGCAGCAGGCGCCGTGGTATTAGAAGGAACCATTGTGGAAGCCGGAAGTATCTATGCTGGAGTGCCTGCTAAAAAAGTAAAAGCGGTAAGCGAAGAATTAATCAATGGCGAGATAAATCGTATCTCCAATAATTATGTGAAATATGCCAGTTGGTTTGAAGGAGCTAACGAAGTGCCTAAGAAATAAATATGATTTTCAAATAAAACCCAATTACATTGATAATCAATTGTTTGGATTCCTGATTGCTGAATTTAAAATTATTTGCATAATTTACTATTAATAAATATATTTTATGAAGCAATTTATTTTTTCCTTCGCGCTAATATTTTGTATTGCAAATATTTCAAAAGCACAAGACAGTTTAATAATGAAGTCTGGCGAAGTGATTCAAGCCAAGGTTATAGAAATAAATACGGCAGAAGTAAAGTATAAAAAAATTGACAACTTAAACGGACCCACTTATGCAGTTTTAAAAACCGATTTAGCAATCATTAAATACGAAAACGGTACAAGGGAAGATTTTAGTGCCCTAATTAGCACAATAGATCCCCTTTCTAATATGTATATTAATGGCAGAAGGGACGCGACAGAACATTATACAAATTATAAAGTTGCAAGTACAGCAACATTTCTTACTACCTCCATACCTATTTACGGGTTTTTATTTGGAATCGCACCTGCGGTTGTTTGTGCTTCATCGCCACCAACATATGAAAATTTAGGATTCCCTGACGAGAAGCTAATGCAAAATCAATTATATGCAAATGGTTATAAAGATAGAGCTAGAGAAATAAAAAGTAAGAAGGTGTTTAAAAATTATTTGTCTGCATTGCCTGGTTTTGCAATTGGCACAATTGTAGTAATTGCTGCTGCGATAACCCCTTAGTATTAGATTGTTAGTATTTGGGTCCTTCTATCCCGTGCCACAAATCAACATAACTAAAAAAGCGTGCTTCACTTATCAAACCCTTTTCTACTGAAGCTTTCACTGCACAACCAGGTTCGTTAATATGTTGACAATTATTAAATTGACAGCCACTCATTTTTTCACGCATCTCAGGAAAATATTGCGCTAATACTTCTTTTTCCATATTCGCCAATGCCAATTCACGCATTCCAGGAGTATCAATCACGGAGCCTCCAGTAGGCAAATCATACATTTGTGCAAAAGTGGTGGTATGCATTCCCTTTCCACTCCAGTCACTTACCTCTTGCGTATCAATATCTAAGTCTGGAAATAAGTAATTAATAAAAGAAGATTTTCCTACGCCACTGTGTCCACTTACCAAAGTAGTTTTGTTTTGTAATAATGCTTTGATAGGGTTTAATCCAATTTGCTTTTCTATGCTAATTAAAAATACTTTATACCCAATGGCCTCATACATTTCTTTCATGAAAGTATAAATAGCCATTTCCTTTTCACCATAGATATCAGACTTATTAAAAACAATAATGGCAGGTATATGAAATGCTTCGCAGGAAATTAAAAATCGATCAATAAAACCCTGTGATGTTTTCGGTGATTTTAAAGTGGCTAACAAAATAGACTGATCCAAATTGGATGCAATAATATGTTGTTGTCTTTTATTATGAGGCGATTGTCTAGCAACATAATTGTCCCGGTCTAAAATATCCGAAATAATGATGGTTGGCTGATCCAACTCCGTTGCACATTCCACCCAATCCCCAACAGCAATAGGGTTGGTAGAGGTGCGATTGTCTAATTTTATCACCCCTTTAATACGTGCTTGATAAAACAAACCCTCCTCCGTTTTCACGGAGTACCAACTTCCAGTAGATTTGTAAACCCTTGCTTTCATGAGCTACGAAGATAACCCACAAATTCAATATCTTTGCAGTATGAGTCAATACGCACATGATAAAATTGTTCCTTTTGAAGAGAGTAACGAAAATAAGAAAGAGCAGGTAGCAGGAATGTTCAATGCTATTGCCAAAAGATACGATTTCCTAAATCGTTTCCTTAGTTTAGGTATTGACCAAGGATGGAGAAAAAAGGCCATCCAACAATTTGGCAAGCAACCCATCCAGCATTTGTTAGACATTGCTACAGGAACTGCGGACATGGCACTCATGGCGGAAAAAAGAATTCAACCCGCCCGCATTACAGGAATGGATATCTCAGAAGGCATGATGCAATACGGTCGTATTAAAATTGTACAAAAGGGACTTTCCCATAAAATTGAGCTCGTATTGGGGGATAGCACCGATATTCCATTTGAGGATCAACGTTTCGATGGAGCCATGGTGGCCTTTGGCGTTCGAAATTTTGCCAACCTGGAAAAAGGTTTAACAGAAATTTATAGGGTGTTGCAGCCAGGCAGCAAATTGGTGATTTTGGAGTTTTCCCAGCCTACAAGTGCCTGGTTTAAGCCAATTTACCAATTTTACATGCATTGGGTCACACCCACCATTGGTAAAATTTTTTCTGGAAACCGGGCTGCCTATTCCTATTTGAATAAAAGTGTGATTGCTTTTCCTGAAGGGAACGCCTTTTTGACTATTTTTGAGAAAGCTGGATTTAAACAAGTATCTCAACAAAAATTAAGCTTAGGCATATGCAGCATTTATTGCGGAAGCAAATAATTCTTTTTTTCACTTTGATCGGGTTTACGCAAATCGCGTTTGCCCAATCTGATGAAAAGTTTCAACCTGAACATGATGAGTTGCCTTATTACTTAGGAATGAGCATGGGTATGAGCAATAGTTATTTATCATTTAAACGTGGTAATGGTTTTTTAGTGCCTTCAACAGGCGCGGCAAACATGATTCAACCAGTACAAACCATGTACCTGAACTTAGGTTTAACTGGAACTTTAAGATTAACCAACCATCTTGCATTAAGAACCAATCCTACTTTACTAATTTCTGGCAACAGAAACACATTTGACTACACGGTAAATTCATCAACGAATACAGGTAAACAAACTTATGCCATTCCTTCCGTGATTATTGATGTGCCGATTGGTGTAAAAATACAATCTGATCGCTACAATGCCTTTAAATATGAAGAGTTAATGCGCCATTACCTAATTACTGGCGTGAAATTTGGATTTGATTTAGGTTCTGAGAAATCAGCCACCGTCAATACCAATCAAGCATACCCCAATATTATTAAAGGCAATGACATGGCTTTAGAGCTTGGCGTTGGTCTTAGCTTTTTTTTAAGATATGCCACTATTTCTCCTGAAATAAAATTTAGTTATGGATTAACTGATTTAAGAAAAGTGAGTGACCCACGTTCTCCTTTGGTTACTAGCTTGGATAAAATTAATTCCAACTTTATTTATTTTACTTTGCATATCGAGAACTAATCCATAATGAAGTCTTATTTAATTAAAAATACAACCATTGTTAACGAGGGTATAAGTATTCATGGGGACGTACTTATAAAAGAAGGCAGAATCGAGAAAATTGCCCCTCAAATCCATACCCCTGAAAATGTAATTGAAATTGATGGTGAAAACCAATTTTTACTTCCTGGCGTTATTGACGACCAGGTTCATTTCAGAGAGCCAGGATTAACCCACAAAGCAACGATATACACGGAGGCGAAAGCAGCGGTAGCAGGAGGCGTAACCAGCTTTATGGAAATGCCCAATACCAATCCTCCTGCCTTTACACAAGAATTACTAGAAGCAAAATATGCGATTGGCGCTGCCCACTCATTGGCCAATTATTCGTTTTTCATGGGCACTTCTCAAGAAAATGTAGAAGAAGTATTAAAGACCAATGCAAAAAAGAATGAAGTGTGTGGCGTAAAAATATTCATGGGATCTTCCACCGGAAATTTATTGGTGGATAACCCCTTCATTCTTGAAAATATATTTAGCAAATCTGAATTACTTATTGCCACGCACTGTGAGGAAGAAAGTGTAATTAAAAAAAATAAAGCGGCGCTAGAGGCAGTTAAATCCATATTGGAGCCAGCGGATCATCCCATTATTCGCAATGAGGAAGCCTGTTTTGAGTCTTCTTGGAAAGCAATACAATTGGCACAAAAATTTGATAGCCGTTTACATATCTTACACATAAGCACGGCGAAGGAATTACAATTGTTTTCCAATTTACGTCCATTAAAAGACAAACGCATTACTGCAGAAGTTTGTGTGCACCATTTACATTTTACATCGGATGATTATGCGCAACTGGGGAATTTAATCAAATGCAACCCAGCCATCAAGGGTCCAGAAAATAAAAAGGCATTATGGGAAGGATTACTAGATGACCGATTGGATATCATTGCAACCGACCATGCACCTCATACCTGGGAGGAAAAGCAAGAAGCCTATATTCATGCGTATGCAGGACTTCCATTGGTTCAACATCCCCTAATGCTGATGTTAAAATATGTGGAGGAAGGGAAATTGAGTATGGAAAAAGTAGTAGAAAAAATGAGCCATGCAGTGGCTACCTGCTTCCAAATAAAAGAACGCGGATACATTCGTGAAGGCTATCATGCCGACCTAGTATTGGTTGGAAAAGAATCCTATACCGTTACAAAAGAAAATATTTTATATAAATGTGGCTGGAGCCCCTTGGAAGGAACACAGTTCCCCTACCAAATAAAAAGCACTTTTATCAATGGGCATTTAGCCTACCACCAAGGGCAATTCAATGAGGCGCAACAAGGCGCAAGACTTCAATTCACCCGAGTATAATCCTAGTTTCATTCTTTAATCATAGGGCAAACTCATTAATATAAAGAAGGATGCAAGTTGACAAAATTACACTGCAGGATTTGGGCTTATTTGACAATGAAGGCCAAATTGGGCTTGCTAGTCATTTGAATTTCTGCAAATCCAATGGAGGTCAACTCTATTTAAACCAATACCTTCAAAATCCTTTAAGCGAACAAGCTAAAATTGAAGAAAGACAAGAAGCATTAAAATTAATTTTGCTTCAATTAGAGCAAATGGAGTTAATGAAAACCTCCAATGGGACCTGCTTAATTATTGAAAAGTTTTTTGAAACCAGTTTTAAAACAATCCCTACACAAATAAGTATACCAGGTGCCTATTGGTATCAATTTTGGGAAAAGGCCGACTACTCATTAATCAAATATTCAGTTGAGCATTTGGTGCTATTAATACAGGATTTACATCAATGGACCTTGTTGTTTGAAAAAGAAAAAAAGAATCCCGTAATGGAAGGCTTGGTCAAAAACATAGGTTCACTTTTACAAAATGAGGAGTTGGATCACCTTAAACAAAAACAAAAAATAACCAGCCCGCAGGAAATTTTACAATTAGGCCATTTCTTTTTATACCGATACAAGCACAATACCAAAGCCTTACTAGCGTATTTTTATGAAATAGACGCTTTGTATAGCTTAGCAAAAGCCCATCAGCAATATCAATTTCAATTTCCCCATTGGATAAATGATACTAAGCCCTACTTGGAAGTGGAAAATGCCAAACACCCTTTGGTAAACAATGCCATTGGGAATGACCTTACCCTTTCCCCGGAAAAAAATTTTTTATTCCTTACCGGGGCCAATATGGCAGGCAAAAGCACTTTTATCAAAACCATGGGCATTGTCGTTTACTTGTCGCATATTGGTATGGGTGCACCTGCAAAAAAAATAACGCTGACGGTGATGGATGGACATATTACCAATTTAAACATTGCGGACTATGTGGTTGAAGGGGAAAGTTATTTTTTCAATGAAGTGCAAAGAATAAAAAATACCGTACTTAAAATTAACGACGGCAAAAAAAATTGCGTACTCATTGATGAATTATTCAAAGGGACCAATATTTTAGATGCGATGAAATGTAGTACCAAAGTCATTGAGGGTTTACAAAAGCTAACAACCAGCATCTATATTCTTTCTACCCACTTATATGAAATAAGTGAACACTTACACCAACACAAAAATATTCAATTTAGTTTTTTTGAAACCCAGGTCAAGGATAAGGAATTGCATTTTCAATACCAATTGAGTCCAGGGATTAGCCAGGATCGTATTGGTTACCTTATATTAGAAAGAGAAGGGGTTGTGCAATTATTGGATGCCCTCTAACCAAATCTATTTTGCTACCCATTTTCTTTGGTAAATTTTTGCAGTGCACCTACTTCTCTGCCCATTACATTGTTATTACTAAGTAAAGTATAAATACGCAATTTGCCATTGAGTGATCATCTTATTTTATGGGCAAAAGAATATGCTTATTAAATTAAAAGGAAGTGCTCTTTTGGGCATCGATGCGATCCTTATTACCATTGAAATAAACGTGAGTATGGGACAGGGCTATAGCATCGTTGGTCTTCCTGACAATTCCATCAAAGAAAGTTTAGATCGAACAGAAAGTGCCTTAAAAGCAAATGGATTCCATATGCCAAGAACTAAAATATTGGTGAATCTCTCCCCTGCTGATCTTAAAAAAACAGGGGCGGCTTTTGATTTACCCATAGCGATTGGCCTGATTGCTGCATCGGAACAATTAAACGCTTTTATTCCATTACATCAATTCCTAATGATGGGGGAACTTGGACTGGATGGCTCACTCTACCCCATTCATGGTGCATTGGCAATGGCCATGAAAGCCAAATCAGCTGGATTAAAAGCACTTTTATTGCCAATTGAAAATGTAGAGGAAGCGGCCATCATTGAAGGGATTGCCATTTATGGTTTTAGTCAATTAAAAGAAGTAGTTCATTTTTTAAAAACAGGAGAAGGGATCCCTGCCCCTAAGGAGGTTAACCATCCAAGTACAAGCTTCAACAATAGGGAACAACAACTACCAAAATTAGAAGACATCAAGGGACAGTCTCATTGCAAAAGGGCTTTAGAAATTGCCAGTGCAGGGGGACATAATTTAATTATGATTGGCCCACCCGGTGCTGGCAAAACCATGCTTGCTAAAAGTATTGTATCCATATTACCTCCTTTAAACATCCAAGAAGCGATAGATACCACCCAGGTTTATAGCATCAGCCATAAAACGCCCATTTCAAAAGCACTTCGATTTAATCGCCCATTTAGACAACCGCACCACACTATTTCAAATATTGCGATGATTGGAGGAGGCAGCCATCCACAACCAGGTGAAATATCATTGGCCCATAATGGCGTATTGTTTTTAGACGAACTTCCCGAGTTCAAACGAAACGTAATTGAAGTACTTCGACAACCGATGGAAGAAGGAATTGTTCATATATCCAGGGCTAAAATGAATGTACTATTTCCTGCATCATTCATTTTGATCGCTTCTATGAACCCCTGTCCCTGCGGTTATTATAACCATCCGCAAAAGGATTGTACCTGCAGTGCTAGTTCTATCCAAAAATATGTACATAAAATTTCAGGGCCCCTGCTCGATCGCATTGACCTTCATATTGAGGTTGCCCCTTTGAATTATACTAGTTTAACGGCATCCAATACCGAAATCACTTCGCATGAAATTGCCAATAAGGTATTGAATGCTCGAACAATACAAAGCAATCGTTTCAAAGAGGATCATTTAGGACATACCAATGCACAAATGAATCGGGTGCAGTTAAATAAGTATTGCCCTATAGAAACCGTTGGTGCGCAATTACTACAAAAAGCCATGGAAAAGTTTCAATTAAGCGTCAGGTCCTATGACCGAATCATCAAAGTAGCTCGAACCATTGCCGATTTAGACAATAGTGACCCTATTTTACCCAATCATATCAGCGAAGCAATCCAATATCGATGTTTAGACCGTTCAAGTTGGGGAAGTTTAAAAGAATAGCTGATTTTAATGAATCGATTAGTATTGACCCGTTTTGAGCATCACTAAAGTACATGCTTCGATGGTCTCCATCCCTTTTTCGGTTGCCATTGACTTTAAAATAGGATTTTCCGTGCCGGGATTAAAAATAATACGCCTCGGAGCAAGTTCCAGGATCGCTTGATAGTATTCCGCTTGGCCATCGGGACCAACGTATAAAGTAACCGTATCAATAGCACCCTGATTCGGCCATTCATTGATAATTGTCAAATCACCAATTTGGCCTTTTTTTATTCCAAAAGGATAAACAGTATACCCTTTTTCTTTTAATAAGTTCGTGGCTAAAAAACTATAACGTTCTGGATTCGGCGAAGCGCCCAAAACTAATGTGGTAGGTGTTTGCATGCTACAAAGCTACCACTAAAAAAATAAATTTTTTTTTTTTTGTGTAAATAAAACAATGTAATTTTATAAAAATTTTATTACCAACTAAATTAAAATAACCTCCATGGCAAAGTCAAGCAAGAAAAAAGCAGCTCTAGCTAAAAAAGCAGTAGCAAAAAAAGCAACAAAGAAAGTAGTGAAGAAGGCAGCTCCTAAAAAAGCAGCAAAGAAAACAACTAAAAAAGTAGTAGCTAAAAAACCAGTTGCGAAAAAAGTAGTTGCAAAAAAACCTGCCGCTAAAAAGAAAACAGCAAAAAAAGCAACAAAGAAAGTAGTGAAGAAGGCAGCTCCTAAAAAAGCAGCAAAGAAAACAACTAAAAAAGTAGTAGCTAAGAAACCAGTTGCGAAAAAAGTAGTTGCAAAAAAACCTGCCGCTAAAAAGAAAACAGCTAAAAAAGCAACAAAGAAAGTAGTGAAGAAGGCAGCTCCTAAAAAAGCAGCAAAGAAAACAACTAAAAAAGTAGTAGCTAAGAAACCAGTTGCGAAAAAAGTAGTTGCAAAAAAACCTGCCACTAAAAAGAAAGCAGCTAAAAAAGTAGCAGCCCCTGCACCCGCTCCTGTAGCAGTAGCAGTAGTAGCTACCCCTCAAACATTGTTTGCGGAAACAACTACCGACCATAATCCAACTACCTAGTTTAAACACTTATCATAAAATCCCGCCAATTAGAGCGGGATTTTTTATTTTTATACAAACGCTTAAGTATGAGAAAAATATTATTCGCTATTTTATTGAGTCCAATGGTGCTTTTTGCCCAAACCAATAACATTTTCGAAAAAACAAAAACCTTGGAATACCATAAAGGTTTTTTTAACTACTGGTGGGATGCAAGCAATGGTAAAATATATATGGCCATTGATAAACTTGAAACCCCTTTTTTGTATGTAAACTCTTTACCCGCTGGACTTGGATCCAATGACATTGGACTTGACAGAGGTCAAATAGGAGGCTCCCGTATTGTTTATTTTCAAAGAGTAGGAAAGAAAGTATTAATGACTCAACCCAATTTTGATTTTCGCGCAGTCACCAATGACCCAAGAGAACAAAAATCAGTCAATGAATCCTTTGCTCAGTCTATCCTATTTAGCTTTAATGTAGAAGCGGAAGCCGATAATACCTTGCTTGTAGACGCCACTTCATTTTTATTAAGAGACGCGCATGGTGCGGCAGATAAAATTAGAAAAATGAAACAAGGCACTTATACCTTAAACGAAGCACGCTCAGCTATTTACATTGCCAATACCAAGAATTTTCCTAAGAACACGGAGATGGAAGCCACCCTTACTTTCGTTGGAGGGGCGGATGCAGGACGTTTTATAAATGAAGTAGCGCCTACGACTGAAGCAATCACCCTAAGAATGCACCATAGTTTTGTTGAATTACCAGACACCAATTATCATACAAGAAACTATGATATTAGAAGTGGCTTTTTTGGTACCAGTTATTTTGACTATGGAAGTGATTTTAGTGAGCCAATTGAAAAAATGATCATCAATAGACATCGTTTACAAAAAAAAGATCCAACAGCAGCCATAAGTGAAGCAGTAAAACCAATTGTTTATTATTTAGACAATGGTACGCCTGAACCGATTCGTTCTGCATTATTAGAAGGTGCCAATTGGTGGAATCAAGCTTATGAAGCTGCAGGATATAAAAATGCATTTCAAGTTAAAATACTTCCTGACAGTGCAGACCCAATGGACATTCGTTATAATATGATTAATTGGGTACACCGTTCAACGAGGGGCTGGAGTTATGGCATGACCATTACGGATCCAAGAACTGGTGAAATTATCAAAGGCCAAGTTACACTAGGTTCTCTTAGAGTTAGACAAGACTATTTAATTTTTACCTCCTTGCTTTCCCCCTTTGTAAATGGGAAACCAGTAACGGATCAAATGAGAACGGCGGCCTTACAAAGATTAAGACAATTGGCAGCACATGAGGTAGGACATACTTTAGGACTTCAACACAATTATGCTTCCAGTTATAACAACAGGGCTTCTGTGATGGACTATCCACACCCGAATGTATTTGTCAATAATAAAGGAGAGATTGATTTTTCAAGAGTGTACACCAATGAAATTGGCGAATGGGACAAAAGAGCCATTATTTATGGATACCAGGACTTCTCTTCAGGTACCGATGAAAACATGGCACTGAAAAAATTATTAGAAGAAAATTCAAAAAATGGCATGTTGTTTATTGCGGATGCCGATGCGCGTGCAGCTAGCGGATTCCACCCCTATGCTCATTTATGGGACAATCAGTCCGACGCAGTGGCAGGGTTACAACAAACACTACAAGTAAGGAGCAAAGCATTGTCCAAGTTTGGGGAAGACGCAGTTAAAAATGGAACTCCGCTAAGCAAATTAGAGGATGTTTTGGTGCCATTATACAACTATCATCGTTACCAATTAGAAGCAGTTACTAAATTAATTGGTGGGATGAATTACAGCTATAGTGTACGCGGTGATCAAAATCAAACAAAACCAACAATTCTTCCTAATGCAATTCAACAAAAAGCATTAGATGCTGCAGTCAATTGTTTGTCCGCTAGCACCCTTACCATTCCTGAAAATATTATATCATTAATACCGCCACGTCCTCCAATGTATTATGGCGTAGGAGAGGTTTTTAATAAAAGAACTGGGATGAGTTTTGATGCATTGAGCGCGGCAGAAGCATTGACTGAATTTGAATTAGGTTTTATTTTTAATGTAGAAAGAGCCAATCGTTTAGTTCAAAATAAAGCCAGGGCCAATACCATTGGCTTTGATGATGTCGTTGATGCCGTAATGAAAAAAACTTGGTACAGCCCTACTCCTGCTGGATTAGAAGGGACAATACATAGACAAACACAACAACAAGTACTTACTTGGTTATTGCTTGTTTATCAAAGCGATGAATCAAATTTTGAAGTAAAATCCATTTGTTACGGTCGTTTTGTGGAATTAAATAAAAAAATAGATGCATGGTTTGAAACTGAAAAAGACAATACCCTACTCAATTATTATAAATATACAAGAGGAAGACTTGAATCACCTGGTAAAGTAAGTATGCCTAAACCAGTGGTGATTCCACCTGGCGCACCTATTGGATGTGATGTTGATTTATAATTCTAAAAGAAATTTAAAAAAATAGCGTTATTAAAAAGCCCCGACTCATTCGGGGCTTTTTAATATGCTTATATTAATATTGAAGGCTCTTTTACTATCCTAGGCCAACATACGAAGGGGCTCTTCTAATAAACTCTTTAAAGTTTGTAAGAATGCAGCGCCTGTTGCACCATCCACCACACGGTGATCGCAACTTAAAGTAACGTTCATCACATTACCTGGAACCACCACCCCGCCTTTCACAATTGGCTCTTGTGCAATTCCACCTACCGCTAGTATACATGCATCAGGAGGATTGATAATCGCTGTAAAGGAATCAATGCCAAACATGCCTAGGTTAGAAATGGTAAAAGTGCTTCCTTCCCAATCGGCTGGTTGTAATTTTTTATCTTTTGCTTTCTTTGCAAATTCTTTAACGTTGCCGCTAATTTGTGACAAGCTTAAGCTATCTGCAAATCGCAATACAGGAACTAATAAACCTTCGTCTACTGCTACTGCAATACCAATATTTACATGATGATTTTCTCTGATAAAATCACCCATCCAACTACTATTTACTTTTGGATGTTGTTTTAAGGACAATGCAGTTGCTTTCACAATCATGTCATTAAAACTAATTTTAGTAGTTGCATTTTCATTTAATAGTAAACGTGCGTTGATGGCAGCATCCATATTAATTTTCATGGTCAAGTAAAAATGCGGTGCAGTAAATAAACTTTCGCATAAACGCTTAGCAATTACTTTACGCATTTGTGAAACAGGCGTATCCACAAAACTTACCGTACCCATTGGTGCTAATGCAAGACTAGTTATTGTTCCTGGCGCATAACCAGTAGTATTTATTCTTCCTCCTGCATCATTTGCTTTCGCAAATTCTTCTAAATCTGTTCTAGTAATTCTTCCGTTTTCACCGGTTCCTTTCACATATTTTAAATCAATGCCCTTTTCTTGTGCTATTTTCTTTGCCAATGGAGAAGCAAAAATGCGACCCTCATTTACCACTTGTGCAGGAGCAGCAGTCGCTTGAGCTACTGGCGCAGCTGCTATAGGAGCTGATGGAGCGGATGCTGATGGTGCGGGAGCAGAAGTTGAAGCTGTTGCAGCGACTATTGCTCCGCCGGCTTTTACTCCTTTGACTATTGCATCAATGTCCATTCCTTCTGGACCAATAATGCATAATAAATCATTCACTAAAATCTTATCTCCTTTTTGTGCACCCTGGTACAATAAAATACCATCCTTGTACGACTCTAATTCCATGGTGGCTTTATCGGTTTCAATATCTGCCAATACTTCTCCTTTCTTTACCGTATCGCCTACTTTCTTTTGCCATCCTGCAATCACCCCTTCGGTCATGGTATCACTTAATCGAGGCATTAAAACCACTTCTTCCATTTTGGTATAGTCCACGCCAGCTGCAACAGAAGTTGCGGTAGTAGTCGTCGTCGAATTAGATGTAACTGGAGCTTCAGCTGTCGCCGTAGGAGCTGGCGCAGATTTTGTACCTGCAATCAAAGCAGTGATATCTTCCCCTGCTTTACCAAAAATGGCAAGCAAATCATTTACTTGTAATTTTCCGCCACGTGGTGTACCAATATGTAAAAGCACCCCGTCCTGATAACTCTCTAATTCCATGGTCGCTTTATCCGTTTCAATCTCGGCCAATAAATCGCCTTTCTTAACGGTATCTCCCACTTTCTTATGCCATGCCGCTATGACACCTTCGGTCATGGTATCGCTTAAGCGGGGCATTAATATAACTTCTGCCATAGGTTAAAGGCTATTTTGTAATTGAAGCGTGAAAATACGTCAAAATTGGTTTTTTTCCCACCCATATTGGCAATTTTTGAGCAAATGGGAGTAAAACCAAAGCATTTTTCCGAAAACGATGCCACTCGTTTAACCGTAGCTTTGATTATTGGCCCTGTGCTAAGCTGTAAGCTTTTTTATCCCCCCACATATTTAAGATTTCTAGGGAACAAACGGTAAATTCCTTGGACAAAGCTGCATATAAAGCCACCACATCTGCTTGAGACAAAGGCAATTCATTGACCGTTTCAAAACGGCATCTATATTGATTGACTAAATTAGTGAAAACAGAACCTGTTGGCCACACCTGCGTTCCTCTGTTGGAAATGGTCACTAATTTTAAAATAGCTGTTGTATGTGCAGTTAATTTATCAGCAATGAATTGTGGCTGCTCATTGTTTTCAATAAAAAAGTCGACGCCTACAATTTTATGCTTTTCATTTAAATTACTTTGTAACATTGGATTACGCTCCAACTTAAAATTCGTTGGCGTTACATTGAAATTAGGCAACATTGGCCTTGGATTCTGTGCCGGCTGTTTTCCAAAATTATCAATGATTGCTTGAGCAAAAACAGTTGTATTGACTGATGGAATAGATTTATCTCCAAAGTCGCCAGTGTGCACTCCTGATTCTAAAGTATACAACAATGCATTCTCTATCATGATGGCCTTTTCCATTAAACCTAAGTGGCGCAACATACTTAATCCACTTAATAGTAATGAAGTTGGATTGGCAATGTTTTTTCCGGCAATATCGGGGGCAGTTCCATGCACTGCTTCAAAAATGGAGATATGGTCGCCAATATTTGAAGAAGGCGCAAAACCAAGCCCACCCACTAAACCAGCACATAAGTCGCTTACAATATCTCCTTGTAAATTAGTTAACACAATCACGTCAAATAAGTCAGGACGGCTCACCAATTTCATACATAAGTCATCTACAATAATATCATCTGCTTTTAATTCAGGGTATTCTTTTGCCACTTCATTAAACACTTCTAAAAACAAACCATCTGTTAATTTCATGATGTTTGCTTTGTGGCCACAAGTAATTCTTTTGGCTCCTTTTTTCTTGGCCATTTCAAAAGCATAACGAATAACTTGCGCACTTCCTGGTCTTGTAATAAACCTACGACCCAATGCAACATCTTGTGTAAGCATATGCTCAATACCACCATAAGTGTCTTCAATATTTTCTCTTACAATGGTTAAATCTATATTGATGCCTGCTTTACTAAAAACTGTATCTACTCCACTTAAGGTTTGAAAATGCCTATCGTTTGCGTAGGTATTCCAAGTTTTTCTGGCCGTTACATTGACACTTTTTACCCCTTTCCCTTTGGGTGTTTCCATGGGCCCTTTAAATAGCAAGCCTAGTTCTTCAATGGTTGCTTTAGCCTCTGGAGTCATTCCATTGCTAAAGCCTTTGTCAAAAACCCATTTTCCCATGTCCACAAACTGGTATTCCAAGGGCACTTTTGCTTCATTAAACACATTAATTACGGCTTCCATGATTTCTGGACCAATTCCATCTCCTTTAGCTACTGCGACCTTCATTTTTGACTATTTTGGGGGTTTTAAATAAGTGATTTTATACCTAGCGCATACGATGCCGCAAAGGTATAGTACTTAAAGGGTCTAATAAAAAAAATTGAGGTCGATTTTTAGGTCTTTGGTGATTTTTTTTGGTACTTTTAACTCGCAGTATTCTCTGCGGTATACTAATTGAAGAACCAATTATGGTTTCCAAAATTTCAGAAGGTGTCGAAATAAGTATTGAGACCTTTTTTCAAAAGGATTATAGCAATCCCCTACAAAACGAGTATATGTTTGCCTATCGTATTACGATAGAAAATCATAATTCATTTCCGGTTAAATTAATGCGTCGTTATTGGGAAGTATTTGATAGCAATACCGAACAAAGAATCGTGGAAGGGGAAGGGGTAGTTGGAGTGCAACCCTTAATTATGCCAGGCAAAAATTACCAATACGTAAGTGGCTGCCATTTAAAAAGCGAATTAGGGAAAATGGAAGGCTATTATACCATGGAAAATATCGAGAACAGGGAATTATTCAAGGTTAATATTCCTGCTTTTAAATTAATAGCCCCCGTAAAATTAAACTAGGCACTAAGGATTATATTTAGCGGCTGCGTGAATTTTATCCGCAGGCATTTTTAACAATGCATCCATTGTTGTATTTTTCTGTTGCTTTTGTTGCATCCAAGTTTGTACAATTTGATATCCGAGGTACTTGCCCACATTGCTAGGGAAAGCTTCACCAAACACTTCATTATTCAAGCCTTCGCGCATCAATGATCCAATCACAGCAAGGTCCTTGGAATCCGCATGTTTATTATCCACTATATAATTCCAAATGGCGGACGTTTCCTGCGATACTGCATTTAATTGCTTTTTGGTATATCCAAATAATACGGTGTCATGTAAACTAGGCAAACAAGCCTTAAGAATATATTGTCTTTTACCGGTTTCAATCATTTGGGTAATTAAAGTACCTGTATCCATTTGCGGAACGATATCATTTACAATATTGGTTACCGAATTAACTCCCATATTTTCGGGGGTGAAACTTCTACTTAAATAAGTTGGATAAATCGTTTGAATATGATCTGAAAAATACCAATTTGAACTCGGGCCTAAATGCATTTGTAAGCCCACCGCTACTGCGTCTTTGATTACAATATTTCCATAGGATTCAAATGGGCCAACAAAAGTTAAAACCTGATGCGTTAAAGGATATTTTGGGAAAAAATAATGCAGATGCGAAAATCCTTCTTCCATGATGGGCATGGCAATACGTATTGCATTTGCTTTTTTTACATCCTTGTACACTGGCAAATACGCCCTATAAAAGGCTTTAATGGGCTGCGTATCCCCAACCGACTTAATCATTAATATTTTCGTGATAAAATCCTCCGTAAAATCAGGATACTTTTTCATCAATGCTTGTAGCGATTTATGTGCATAAATGGTATCCATTTCAAAAAATGCGCTATCAAATTTTTGTACCTGAATTGGATATTTTGGGGCAGATTTTACAGGATCTATTGGCTTGGGTTGGCACCCTATTCCAATGGCCAGGATGAAAAATAAAAAAAGGGTCGCTCTCATTGTGGTGAAATTACAAAAAAAGGGCGTTTAATTCTGTTAAAAAAACGAACTTTGACGCATGAAAATCACTATCGCTCAACAAAATTATCATATTGGCAACTTTGTGCAAAACACCGACAAAATGTTATGCGCTATCGAAGAAGCAAAAAAACAGGGAGCCGATCTAATTTTATTTAGCGAAATGAGTGTTTGTGGTTATCCCGCCAGAGATTTTGTAGAATTTAACGACTTTATTAATCAATGTTACGATAGTATTGAGCGAATCAAAAAAGCAGCGGATACCATTGGTGTACTTATTGGTAGCCCTTCACGTAATCCCAACAAAAAAGGAAAGGATTTATACAATGCAGCCTTCTTTTTATACGAACAAAAAATCATTGCTGAAATACATAAAACCTTATTGCCCACCTATGATGTTTTTGACGAGAATAGGTATTTTGAACCAGCGGATGATTGGAAAGTAATTTCTTTTAAAGGAAAAAAATTAGCCATCACCATCTGTGAAGATATTTGGAACCTGGGCGACAACCCATTGTACCGTATATGCCCAATGGACAAAATGATGGGTCAAGGGCCAGATATTTTATTAAACCTGAGTGCTTCCCCTTTTGATTATACGCATGACGAGGACCGAAAAGCAACCATCAAAGCCAATGTACTCAAGTATAAAAAGCCATTATTTTATTGCAATGCAGTAGGAAGCCAAACAGAAATTGTTTTTGATGGCGGCTCCTATGTATTTGATAAGGACGCAAATCTATGCGGTGCCCTGCCCCTTTTTGAATCAGCCGTGCAAACATTTGAGTGCAATGAGGACGGAAGTATCAACGCACCTATTTTAGAACCTGCAGCACGTGTACCGAATAAAGAATTAAACCCGGCGCAATTGTTGCCTACCTTAAATATTGACCAAGTATATAAAGCACTGGTATTAGGGGTGAGGGACTATTTTTATAAAATGGGATTTAAAAAAGCCATTCTTGGATCTTCGGGGGGCATTGACTCTGCAGTTACCTTAGCCATTGCTTGTGAAGCTTTAGGAAAGGAAAATGTACATTCCATACTAATGCCTTCCCCCTACTCAACTCAACACTCCATTGACGATGCAGTGCAACTAAGTAAAAATTTAAATACCCAATACGATATCATTCCCATTAAAGAAGTGTATGAAAGTTTTTTAAGTACTTTAAAACCCATTTTCAAAGACCTCCCATTTTCATTAGCGGAGGAAAATATCCAAAGCCGATCAAGGGGAAATATTTTAATGGCCATTGCCAATAAACTGGGATATGTGTTATTGAACACCTCCAATAAAAGTGAATTGGCAACCGGCTATGGCACTTTATATGGTGACATGGCAGGTGGATTAGGCGTATTGGGCGATTGTTACAAAATGCAAGTGTATTCATTGGCAAACTATATTAATAAGGACAAGGAAATAATACCCCAAAACATCATTGATAAAGCACCAAGCGCAGAATTAAGACCTGATCAAAAAGACAGTGATAGTTTACCTGAATATGAAATACTAGATCAGATTTTATACCAATATATTGAAAAAAGAGCCGACCCTTCCGTCATTAAAGCGTTGGGCTTTGATCCAGTATTAGTAGATCGTACCTTGAAAATGGTCAATACCAACGAATACAAGCGAAATCAGTTTTGCCCCATTATTCGTATATCCCCCAAAGCATTTGGGGTTGGACGTAGGGTGCCCATTGTAGCTAAGTATTTAAATTAAGCGAAACGAATTTATTGGATGAATTACTTAATATTGAAAGCGGCTACTTAGTCGCTTTTTTATTAAATTGTGCTACAACCATTGATTATGAAAAAAGTAATTGTTTTATTTATACTAATACTCTTTGCTAGCATACAAATACAAGCACAAAAAACAATTTTGCCTGGCGCCTATCAAACTGCCGAATACTTTACCTTATTAAAAAACAAAAGAGTAGGCTTGTTTACCAATCAAACCGCTACCGTTGGAAACCAACATTTGATTGATACATTAATAAAAGCGGGTATCACTATTCAAAAAGTATTCACCCCCGAGCATGGACTAAGGGGCACCGCCGATGCTGGTGAAAAAATAAATGACGAAGTGGATACTAAAACAGGTATTAAAATTGTTTCCTTATATGGCAAGAAAAATGCCCCAGACAGTGTTGACTTAATGGACATAGATGTTTTATTATTTGATGTGCAAGATGTGGGTACTCGTTTTTATACCTACATTAATTCATTACAATATTTCATGGAAGCAGGAATGGCAAATCACAAGCCACTGATTATCTTAGATCGCCCCAACCCCAATGGGCATTATGTAGATGGACCTATTTTAGAGACGCCTTTTATAAGTGGTGTTGGAAAAAACCCCATTCCCATTGTTTATGGGATGACCATGGGAGAGTATGCGCAAATGGTTAGAGGAGAGGGATGGATGAAAACAAATAATTCAAATAGTATTGATCAAAAAAATTGGTCACTTACCATTATTCGAAATAAGAACTATGACCACAAGTCAATGTATACTTTGAATGTAGCACCGTCCCCAAATTTAGCAGAAATGCCTGCCATATTATGGTACCCTACCACCTGTTTAATTGAAGGAACCGTGATGAGTGAAGGTCGTGGCACCCCTCATGCTTTTGCTTATATTGGACACCCAAGTATTCCGAATCGAACATTTAGTTTTACGCCCAACCCACGCGTTGGCGCTATGTCCTCTAAATTATATGGACAAGTTTGTTATGGATGGGATTTAACAAAGGCAATGCCCCCAAAGAATAAAATTGACTTAGCATTGATTATTGAAATGTACAAAAGCTTCCCTCAAAAAGATAGTTTTTTCTTACTGCCTAAAACCATAACGTCCACTGCTTACTTTTTTAATAAATTAGTTGGCAATGCAACATTAATGCAACAATTAATTGAAGGGACCTCCGAAGCAGACATCCGAAAAACTTGGGCACCTGCATTAACCTCATTTAAAGCTAAACGAAAAAAATATTTACTTTACCGTGATTTTGAATGATTCGAACTAAAAAGAGCCTCCTAAGTGAGGCTCTTTTCGTAAAACTAATTTTCAATAATGGTTATCTACTAATTTCCAATAATCGGAATGGATAGTTGATGTACTTTATCATTCAAGGATTTTACCTTTTCTTTCTTAATGGTTTCAAACTTTTTCAACTGCTCATCCACTTGTTGCTTTAATGCCAAATAGGTTTCTTTCACTTGTTTTGTTGGCGCTATATATCCAGCAGCGGCTGATTCAAATATCCCCGCAATTTTATCATCCAAGCGAATGGGGAAATTTAAAACGTCTTGGCCACTCTTCGCTTTTGTTTGATGCAAGGCTTCTTCAAGTTTTGTTAAATCATCGGTCAATGCTTTAGCACTAGCAATGAAACTAGCGTCTTTGGTTTTTTTCTGAAGAGCAGCTATTTGTATTTTAAGTTCTTTGGCGCCTTTTAATGCACTCATAATTTCTTTGAATGAACCCGATACTTGCAATAAAAACTGCTCCTGCGCTTTTAAGTCTGCATTGGATACCTTGAAATTAGGGTCAGCAATAATTTCAAATGGATAAGATACTGTTTGCTTATCAATGGTAACATTAGCAGTATATTTTCCAGGCGCGGCTAAAACAGGACTTGTAGCACCATTCCACAAAATAAATGTAGCATCTGGCTGCTCCAATTCTTTATGGTATAAATTCCATGCAAATTGATTAAAGCCTTTTTCAATTGAAGGGCCGTCTTTGTCTTTTGAGCTATAAGATCTTATTTCTTTATTTTGGTCATCCAAAATTTTAATTTCTACTTTAGTGCTATCATCCACATTGGCTAAATAATATTTTACGATTGCCCCTTTCATTGGATTTGTTCCCACATTGGCCATGGTAGTTGCAGACGCGCGCCTTCTTCTGCCGCCAGTTTGAGGAGGCACTCGATAGGTATTTGCAACAGGGAATACCTTATTGCCATTAACCGCTTGGAATTGCTCAATAAAACTTAAGTCATCTAAAATATATAAACTTCTACCTTGCGTGCCAACAATTAAATTGTTGTCCTTAATTAATAAATCGGTAATTGGCGTTAAGGGTAAATTTAATTGGAATGGTTCCCATGATTTGCCATCATTCACAGACAAGTATAACCCATATTCTGTTCCAGCAAATAATACACCCGCTTTTTTATTGCTAGCAACAATACTTCTTGTAAAATGAAGTGGATCTATTCCCGTTGTAATTTTCTCCCAAGTTTCTCCATAATCACTTGTTTTATAAATATAGGGAGCAAAATCATCTAGTTTATATCGAGTACCTGCGAAATAAGCAGTTCCTTTTCTTAAAGGATCTACTTCCACTCTATTCCACATGATCCATTTTGGCGCATCTTTAGGTGTAACATTTTTCCAATTGGCACCCCCGTCTTTACTTACACTTATTACCCCGTCATCACTTCCTGTCCACAATAAATCTTTTTCGAGTGGAGATTCAGCTGCAGTGAAAATGGTACAATAATATTCCACACTGGTATTGTCCTGCGTGATGGGTCCTCCAGAACTTTTTTGTTTTGATTTATCATCCGTTGTTAAATCGGGTGATAATTGATTCCAGCTGGCTCCTTCATTTTCTGTTGCAAATAAATGATTCCCTGCAGTATATAATTTTTTAGGATTGTGCGGAGAAAAGAAAATAGGATGATTCCATTGAAAACGATATTTCATTGCTTCAGCTCCTGCGCCCATAGGATTGTCAGGCCAAACATTAATTACCCTATTCTCTCCTGTTTTGTGGTCTAACCTGGTAATTAATCCTCCATAGGATCCACCATAAACAATATCCGGATTGGTTGGATCTGCAACAATATAGCCACTTTCGCCACCTGCAGTGGATTCAAAATCAGCGTCTCCAATATTGGAACCATAAGTACTTGATTTAATTCTGAATGCAGAATTATCTTGCTGAGCTCCTAAAATTTTATACGGAAAACTATTATCGGTACTTAGTCTATACACTTGAACAGTAGGCTGATTCATCATGGTGCTCCAAGTTCTTGTACCATCTAAACTTACTTGCGCACCCCCGTCATCACTTACAATCATACGTTTAGGATTTTTTGGGTCAATCCATAAATCATGATGGTCGCCGTGTGGGGTTGGCGAGGATTTAAAGGTCTTACCCCCATCTGTTGATACCATGAAATTTACATTGGGGCAATACACTTTATTTTCATCCGAAGGATCCACAAACACTTTGGTATAGTACCAGGCTCTTTGACGAATATTGTTGTCACTACAAACCAACTCCCAAGATTTTCCGGCATCCTCGGACATATACAAACCGCCCTCTTTATTTTCAATCAAAGCGTATAATTTGTCCGTATTGGATTTCGCAACGGCCACACCTACAATACCCCAAACCCCTTTAGGTAATCCTTTTGCACTTTTGATATCCGTCCAAGTTTCTCCACCATCCATACTTTTATACATGCCTGACCCTTCTCCTCCACTTTCTAAACTATAGGGCGTTCTGATTAATCGCCAGGTACCTGCATATAAAATATCTGGATTACTTGGATCAATCACCAAATCACTTGCCCCTGTTTGCTCATTCACATACAACACTTTTTTCCAGGTAGCTCCGCCGTTGGTACTTTTATATACCCCTCTATTTTCATTAGGGCCAAACAAATGTCCCATTACTGCGGCCCAAACGATGTCTGGATTTTTAGGATGTACAATTAACCTTACAATGTGACGTCCTTCTTTTAAACCAATATTTTTCCAGGTTTTTCCGTCATCGGTCGACTTCCATGCACCGCCTAATCCTTCACTCACATTTCCACGCATGGTGTTCTCTCCTTCGCCAACATAAATAACAGATTCATTCGAAGGTGCAATGGCTATCGATCCAATAGTACCCCCGAAATAACCATCAGAAATATTCTTCCAATTGCCCCCGGCATCGGTTGTTTTCCAAACACCCCCTCCAGTGGATCCCATTAAAAAAGTATTGAGGTCGGTATAAGAACCTACGCCTGCAGCTGCTCTTCCTCCCCTAAATGGGCCAATGAGTCTGAATTTTTGCGCCTTTACCACTGCATCTTCCGCAACCAAGGAAACATTGGTGTTTAAAGTCGTCTTTTTTTTCTGTGCAATGATTTCTGTATTAACCAATACAGTTAAGAGTAATACAGATAGAATAATCTTTTTCATAGTTTTAATTTTAACAAAATGAGTCTCCGAAGAGACTCATTTAAACTTATTTAATTAACTCAACCTCTTTAAACTTTTTAATTGGATTAGCCTCTACTAATTTTCTAAAGTCGGCCCAATCCTTTTCAATAAATGCATTTACCTTAACGGCTATTTCATTGGCAGCAGTGATTGCGTTTTGAATGGCCATTTGTTCTTGCGCTCCAGGCAACGAATTCTTGCCGATAATTAACATGCTAGCGTTTCTAATGATTCCTACTGGTGTAATCACTGGCACTGTTCCATATCCTTGTTTCTCTTGTTTCTTACCCATCATATACGCTCGTAGTTCTTTAATCTTTTCAATAATCACTTTATGTGCCTTGTTTAAAGTATCTACTCCTTTGTCTTTTTTATCCTTCCATTCTGCTTTTAATCCAGTGAGCACTAATTCGGCATCATCAATTAAATCCATTGCAGCATTGTATTTATTTACCGCTGGCTGTAGTTTTTCTAATGCAGCATCTTGCGCAAGTACTACTTCATTTTTACTTGGCAATCTTGGATCTTCTTTTACTTCCACCCAAACAGAATCTTTTTGATTGCCCACTGTTACAATCATTTTATACTTGCCAGGCAATACATCACGTCCTGTAAATTCTTTGTCCTCCTCACCTGCACCTGCACTTGCTTCTTCATCCATCATTCTTCTTCCTCCTCCTCCACCAGTTTTTGGCGCACCTACCGACCTATTGCCCTTTTGCTCAAAGCCCCAATAATTTCTATTGAATCCAGTATCAATTTTGAAAGTTAAATTGCGTATCACCGCATCTTTACCATCCTTGATTTGCACCTTTGCTTTTTTAACGCTATCGGTAGTGTAAATGGTAATTGGTAAGCCTAATGGTTTATTCGGCGCATCCCACATTCCCCATGTACTCCACTCATAGGGCGAATTTTTTACTGAGAAATTATAACTTGCAGCTGGTGCTGTTATAAAAAATTTACTTGCTACTCCTTTTGTTGATGCTAATTTTCTTAATGGTTTGATATCGTCTAATACCCATAAGCTTCTACCAAAAGTAGCAATCGCTAAATCTGCTTCTCTTTCTTGAATGGCAAAATCATAGGTAGATACGGAAGGATATCCATTTTTCCATTGCTGAAAATTAATGCCATTGTCTAAGCTTACATAAAAGCCTTGCTCTGTTCCAACAAATACTAAATTTGGTTCCACTGGGTCCTGTAAAACAGTTAGAGCATATCCAGTTACTTTCTTTGCATCCACCATATTTGTCCAAGTCTTACCTGCATCATTAGATCTAAAGATATAAGGAGCGAAGTCACCTTGTCTATAATTATTTACCACTACAAAAACTTCATTTGGATTCGTTGCAGAAGTTCTTATTTGCGGAATCCAAGCTCCTTTAGGCAAGCCCGTAATATTTGCCGTTAGATCTGTCCAAGACTTTCCACCATTGTCGGTTACTTGCACTTTACCATCGTCTGTTCCTATAAATATTAAACCCTTTTTCAAAGTACTAGGAGCAATGGAAATAATCGTACAATGATTTTCGGCACCCGTAATATCAACACTTAATCCGCCGTTATTCGTTTGATCAATTTTTGCGCTATCATTGCTAGTTAAGTCTGGAGAAATAATTTCCCAGCCTGCTCCTTTGTTGGTACTCTTATGTAAAAATTGAGACCCAAAGTAAATAGTTTTTGTATCAAATGGATCTTGCGCGATGGCAGCATTCCAGTTAAAACGAAGTAAGGTTTTTGCATCCGGTGCAGGTGGTTTGATATAAGAAGACTGACCTGTTATGGTATTATATCTTCCTACAGAACCGCCTTGACTCATAGCATACACCCAATTGGCATCTTCCGGATCTGGCATAACATCAAATCCATCACCACCCCATAAATTATCCCAATCAAAATTTCGGATACCTCCTTTTGTCAAAGAATAAGCAGGTCCTCTCCAAGATCCATTGTCTTGCATTCCTCCCATAATATGATAAGGAATTTCATTGTCTACATTAATATGATAAAACTGTCCTACTGGAATTTTTTCATCAAACATCCATGTTTTTCCTCCATCACGTGTTAAACCAATACCTCCGTCATTTCCGTCTAAAATTAATTTATTGTCTTTTGGATGAATCCAAAATGCATGGTGATCTGGATGAATGCCACTATAAGGAATAACGGTTTCAAAAGTTTTACCCGCATCAATACTTTTTTGTACTGTTTGACTTATGTACCATAAAGTATTTTCATCTAAAGGATCACAAATAATATCCTGGAAATAAAAAGGCCTGTTATCTACAATTGACTTTTGACCATTCACTAGTTTCCATGAATAGCCACCATCATCACTTTTATACAATCCACTTTTTGTAGATTCTACTAATGCATACACTCTATTTGGATTGGATCTACTTATCGCAAGTCCAATTCTTCCTAAATTTCCATCAGGCAAACCATGCTCTTTGCCTAATTCAATAAAGTTTTTACCACCATCAATGGTCATGTATAAACCACTACCTTGTCCGCCACTTTCTAAATGATACGCATTGCGATAATGATGCCACATGGCAACAAATAATTTATTAGGATTGGTAGGATCCATGATCATATCGCCAGGTCCTGTTGTATCATTGGTATATAAAATTTGATCCCAGGTTTCCCCACCATCATTTGTTTTATATACTCCTCTGTTTTTACTTTGTCCATAAGGATTGCCAATAGCACCCGCATACACTACATTGGGATTATTTGGATCAATGATAACCCTATGAATATTTTTTGTTTGCTCAAGGCCCATGCGCTTCCAAGTTCTACCTGCATCCATCGTCTTGTACATACCCTCTCCGATATTAATTGAATTTCTAGGATTACCCTCGCCCGTTCCAACCCATACTACGCTTGGGTTAGATTGTTGAATAGCCAAGGCGCCAATGTTCATGATGGGTTGTTCTTCAAAAACAGGCGTCCAACTCACACCACTATTATTTGTTTTCCAAACACCACCCGATGCAGCACCAATCCAAATATGATTAGGATTATTTACTTCCACATCAATGGTCGTAACGCGACCACTCATACTTGAAGGTCCAACGTTTCTTGGTTTCCAATTTTTAAATACTTTATTGATGTCAACTTTTTCAACAGATGCTACAGGTGTGGCAACTTTTTTTGACTTTTGAGCGGTTGCTTCCAAGGATAAAACAGTTGAAACTGCTAAGATGATAGCTAAAAGAATAATGCGCATGTTAAACTTATTTATTTTTTTAAATAATGAGTAACTAAGCTACTTAAAAAACCTTATAATTTTTCAATAATGCCAGCAATCCCTTGACCACCCCCAACACATGCGGTTACTATGCCATATTTTTTATTAAGTCTTTCTAAGTCATTGATTATCTGCACTGTAAGTTTAGAGCCCGTACAGCCCAAAGGATGTCCTAATGCAATGGCACCCCCATTAATATTTACTTTATTGGGGTCTAATTGTAGTTCGCGCATCACCGCAAGGGACTGAGAAGCAAATGCTTCATTTAATTCAAATAAATCTATCTGATCTAAACTCATTCCGGCTTGCTTTAATACTTTTGGCACTGCCGCAACTGGACCAATTCCCATAATTCTTGGATGTACTCCTGCCGATGCGCAATTCACCAATCGTCCAATTGGTTTTAAGCCAAGTGCGTTAATCATTTTCTCACTCATGACAATTACAAAACTAGCACCATCACTTGTTTGAGAGGAGTTGCCCGCTGTCACGGAACCCTTCATGGCGAATGCGGGTTTTAATTTTGCCAACGCTTCTATCGTTGTGTCCGCACGCACACCGTCATCCGTGTCAACAATAAAAGACCTCGTTGCACGCTTATTTTTTTCATTTACATAGGTCTCTGTGACTTCGATAGGTAAAATGCCTTTTTTAAAATGGCCGTTTTCAATGGCTGCTTTTGCTTTTTGATGTGAAGCCAACGCAAACGCATCTTGGTCTTCCCTACTCACTTTATATTCATTGGCAACCGCTTCTGCTGTTAAGCCCATGGATAAATAAAAATCAGGCTCTTCAACTGCAATAGAATAAGCGGGCACTGTTTTCCAACCCGCAGTAGGTACCAAACTCATGGACTCTGTTCCACCTGCAATGATACAATCGGCCATCCCAGTGCGTATTTTAGCAGTGGCCATCGCAATACTTTCCAATCCACTTGCACAATATCTATTTATAGTGATCCCTGGCACTTCAATTCCCAATGCTTTTGCAGAAATCATTCTTCCAAATTGCAAACCTTGCTCTGCTTCTGGCACGGCATTGCCCACGATTACATCATCCACTAATTTCGGATCTAAGGCAGGTAAACTTTTCATCAAACCTTGAATTACTTGAATCGCTAATTCATCGGAACGCATAAAACGGAATCCCCCTTTTTTACTCTTTGTGACGGCTGTTCTAAAACCTGCTACGATATAAGCTTCTTGCATACAATTGGATTTATGGGTTCTACACTCAATTTGACCCTAAATGTAGTCATTTTTATAAACAGTTGTTTATGCAACTAAATATTTCATCGTAATTTTGGGCCATGTTGTATCCTCTTATCCGAAATAGCCTTTTTTTATTCCCCCCCGAAACAGCGCATAAGGTATCCATGAATGGATTACACTTTGCAGCAGCATTGCCTTTTGGTAAAGAACTCCTATCCCGTAATTTTCAATACAAAGGGACGGATCTTTCTACAAACCTGCTTGGTTTGCATTTTATAAATCCTGTTGGGTTGGGTGCCGGATTTGATAAAAATGCCGAGCATTTAAATGTTTTAGAATTACTTGGATTTGGTTTCATAGAAATTGGCACCGTCACGCCAAAAGCACAAGCAGGCAATCCAGCACCCAGGTTGTTTAGACTTCCCAGTCAAAAAGCATTAATCAACCGAATGGGATTTAACAATGACGGTGTGGAAGTGATTTCAAAAAGATTAAAATTGAGAAAAGAGAAGTCCAATTCTTCCCTAATCATTGGCGGTAACATTGGAAAAAACAAATTGACAGAAAATGCCGATGCTTGGAAAGACTATTGTATCAATTTTACAGGGCTAGAAGAGGTGATTGATTATTTTGTGGTGAATGTTAGCTCCCCTAATACGCCTGGTTTACGTGAGCTGCAAGAAAAAGAATCACTTCGAAAAATATTTAGTGAGTTGCAAAATATCAATAGAAACAACAAGCCTATTTTATTAAAAATTGCACCTGACTTAGAACATGCCGCTTTAGATGATATCATTGCGTTAACCCAGGAAGTGAAAATAGATGGACTTGTTTCAAGCAATACAACATTGGATCGTAGCTTATTGAATACTCCAAATGCAGAAAAAGCAAATACCATTGGAGCAGGAGGATTAAGTGGGCAACCCTTACTTACAAAATCAAATCAAATTTTAAGCTATTTGTATAAAGGCATTGGTAATCGCTTACCCATTATTGCAAGTGGCGGTATTTTCACAGGCGAAGACGCAAAAACTAAATTAGACGCAGGTGCAAGATTAGTTCAAATATGGACCGGCTTTATTTATGAAGGCCCAAGTATTGTAAAAAATATTTGTACCCACTTAGCTGCAACTAAATAATCATTAAAATAATTTATCAAACAGCCTCTTTTCATGTTAACAGTACAATGTTTTTGTTTCAATGCTTTTCAAGAAAATACCTACATTTTATTCAATGAACAAAAAGAGGCCATCATTGTTGATCCTGGCTGTTATTTAAAAAATGAACAAGAGGCTTTGTCTAGTTTTATTTCAGAAAAAAATTTAACGCCTACCCTATTATTAAATACGCATTGTCATTTAGACCATGTGTTTGGCAATAATTTCGTGAGTGAAAAATATGGTCTTGCTGCCCATTTTCATAAAAATGAACAACCCGTTATCGATCGTTTGCCTGAAGGAGGTGCTCGATGGGGCGTGCCTTGCGACCCTTACAATGGACTTGTTTCCTATATTGCACAGGATGATATCATTGAATTTGGCAAGGATCAATTTAAAGTTTTATTGACCCCGGGACACTCCCCTGGTAGTGTTTGTTTTTACAATGCAGCACAGGACTTTTTGATTGGAGGAGATTTAATTTTTAAAGACGGCGTTGGTCGAACCGATTTGCCCGGAAGCAACCCATTAGATTTGATCAATAGTATTAAAACACAAATAGTATGCCTACCCGATACGATGACTATTTATTCAGGACATGGGCCAGCAACCACCTGGGGAAGGGAAAAAAAGGCCAATCCCTATATCTTACATATTCTTAAGGATCAATAAAAAATTAGGTAGATTTTCGATGCGGTAAGCTAAGGATGGATCCGCTATTTATTGGAAACACAGTTAACAATTTGATAACCTTGCCCCGCTATTTAGATATGATTTATATAGCTTACTTTTGGTTACCTATTACCTATGGAAACAAATCCTATCAAAATTTTAATTGCTGACGACGAGCCAGACATTATTGAAATTATCAGTTTCCATTTAATGAAATCCGGATTCGAAGTCATCACTGCAAAGGACGGCGCAGAGGCAATTGAAAAGGCACAAGAATATACCCCGGATTGTATTATCCTAGACGTAATGATGCCGAAAAGAAACGGATTTGAGGTTTGTGAGTATTTAAGAAGCAATAAGCAA
Organism: Bacteroidota bacterium; assembly: GCA_947487525.1. Classification (GTDB taxonomy): domain Bacteria; phylum Bacteroidota; class Bacteroidia; order Chitinophagales; family Chitinophagaceae; genus Sediminibacterium. The sequence goes on along the minus strand of CANKWR010000001.1, from coordinate 22,018 downwards.
TTTGATAAAACACTTATTGTTTTGCTTACGGCTCTCAACGACGAAGCTTCTCATATTAAAGGACTTGAATTAGGTGGAGATGATTTCGTAAATAAACCCATAAGTCCCAAAGTATTGGTAAGTAGGATTTCGGCATTATTCAGACGTATTCAACCTGCTTCCAGCGATAAAAAAATAATCCAAATCAAGGATTTGATAATCGATGCAAGTCAATACAATACCAACTTGAATGGCACACTGCATATTTTAGCAAAAAAAGAATTTGAATTATTGTACTTATTAGCTGCACAAGCTGGAAGGGTTTTTTTAAGAAACGAAATTTTATCGCAAGTATGGGGGAATGATGTAATCGTGGGCGACAGAACCATAGATGTACATGTGCGAAAAATACGTGTCAAACTAGGCATTGACTGTATCACTACCGTGAAAGGCGTGGGTTATAAATTTGACTATTAGTCCTTTTTATAATGATAAAAAGCTAACTTTGTAATGCACATTGGGCACTTACCAAGTATATGTTTAAAGAAAAGAATTTATCTCCCAAACAACTAGCAGCACTCACTGCACTTTTACTATCTACCATTATTGGGATTAGTGTTTTTGCACTTATTGTAAGCTGGAAGGTATTTCTGATTTATTTTCTTACCTGTTTTGTAGTAATATACTTTATTGTATATAAAATAATGGAGTTTTTTATATACCGAAAAATTAAGTTAATCTATAAATTGATCGCTTCAACCAAGGCAAGTAAAAGAGAAGAGGCTTATCAAAAATACATACTTCCTCAAAAAGGAATTGATGACGTTAGAGAAGACGTTGAACAATGGGCTACGCAACAGTCCGAACAAATACTACAACTTCAATCCAATGAAGCTTTTAGAAAAGAGTTTTTACAAAACCTTTCACACGAAATTAAAACACCCATTTTTGCAATTCAGGGTTACTTAGAGCTAATTGCCGATGGTGCAATGGAGGATCCGATCATTGGAAATAAATTCGTAAACCAAGCACAAGCAAATGTGCAAAGACTAGTTGGTTTGCTAAACGATGTAGATGTAATTACCAATTTAGAAATAAACAAAGAACCCATTCTTAAGACCTCATTCATTATACAAGATTTAATCAATGAAGTAGTGCATAATTTAAGTGTGAAGTGGCTTAAGAAAAATATTCAATTTCAATATAAAAAAGGAAATGAAAACCCTGTATACGTATTTGCTGACAGAAATAAAATTTATCAATTGCTGGTAAATACTTTTTCAAATGCAGCTAAATATGGGAAAATAGACGGCTATATCACAGCCAGTATTTATGCACTGGGAGACGGGAAAATTTTAATTGAAATAAGTGACGATGGAATAGGTATTGCCGAAGAGCATATACCACGATTGTTTGAGCGTTTCTATCGTACCGATGATGCAAGAAGTAGAGAAATTGGAGGAACAGGACTAGGATTGGCTATTTGCAAACATATTATTGAAGCACACAACGAATCAATTCAAATCAGAAGCAAAATAAATGTGGGTACCACCGTGGGTTTTACTTTAGCAATTAAAGCTTAGTGCATTTTTTTTCGTTTCTTTGTATTCTAAATTCCATTAATGCAAACAATTTTAGTTACCGGAGGTTGCGGTTACATTGGCGCACATACCATTGTTGATTTAATCGAACATGGTTTTAATGTGATTTCCGTAGACAATTTATCTAGGGCTGCCGATGCTTCTTTACATGGAATTGAAAAAATCACTGGAAAGAAAGTAAAAAATTACCAGGTTGACCTCACCAACAAAACCGCCACAGAATCCATTTTTGTAGAAAACCCTGGCATCATTGGTATCATTCATTTTGCAGCTTACAAAGCAGTAGGGGAATCCGTTGAAATACCATTAGACTATTACGATAACAACTTATTTTCATTGGTAAATTTGTTGCAAATGGCGGTAAAGTACAATGTAAAGCATTTTATATTTTCTTCCTCTTGTACCGTTTATGGAAACCCTGAATTGATTCCAGTGACTGAAAACACGCCTTTACAAACAGCTGCTTCTCCCTATGGCGCAACCAAGCAAATGGGAGAAACCATTGTTAGAGACACGGCATTTACTTATCCTTTATCTACCATTCTTTTAAGATATTTTAATCCAGTAGGGGCGCATCCTAGCACTGCAATTGGTGAATTGCCCATTGGTCGTCCTCAAAATTTAGTACCGGCCATTACACAAACTGCCATTGGGAAATTGCCTACTATGCAAGTGCATGGATCCGATTATGATACCCGAGACGGAAGCTGTATTAGAGACTATATACATGTTTGCGATATTGCACATGCACATACATTGGCATTGCAATTTTCAATAAAAAAAAATAAAGAAAAATCCTGCGAGGTATTCAACCTTGGTACAGGAAATGGCATCACTGTTTTGGAAGCCATCCATGCATTTGAAAAAGTGAGTGGGGTTCAATTAAACTATGAGGTGGGGCCAAGAAGAGCCGGCGACATTGTGGCGATTTATGCAAACAACGATAAAGCCGTAAAACAATTAGGCTGGAGTTGCAAATATGGATTAGACGACATGATGTTAACTGCTTGGAAATGGGAACAAAGCTTAGTGAAATAAAAAAGTTCTCGTGATGTAAGGCCCTCTTTTATTAATTTTGTACCAACATTTTCTCCGCATTTTCCGCCATTTGTAAGGCTTCAATAAACTCTTCAATATCTCCATTCACTACTGCATCTAAATTATAAGAAGTTACATTCACCCGGTGGTCTGTAACCCTACCCTGTGGCCAGTTATAGGTTCTGATTTTTGCACTTCTATCTCCAGTACTTACCAATGTTTTACGATGTCTTGAAATTTCATCTTCTTGTTTACGAACTTGCTCTTCAAATAATTTAGTACGCAACATACCCATGGCTTTCTCTCGGTTACCCAACTGAGAGCGTTCTGTTTGACAAATAATGACCGTACCCGTTGGAATATGCGTTAACATTACTTTCGTCTCTACTTTATTTACGTTTTGTCCACCTGCACCACCACTCCTTGCAGTTTCCATTTTTACGTCCGCTGGATTCAATACAAAATCCACTTCCTCGGCTTCTGGCATCACTGCTACAGTAGCTGCCGATGTATGCACACGACCTTGTGTCTCTGTACTTGGTACGCGTTGTACACGATGTACCCCACTCTCAAATTTCATGGTACCATATACATCCTCACCCGTTACTTCTAATATTACTTCCTTGTAGCCGCCAACCGATCCTTCGCTCTCACTTGCAATGGCTACTTTCCATCCTTTCTTTTGACAATATCTTGTATACATGCCTAATAAATCACCCACAAATAAACTTGCTTCATCACCACCCGTTCCTGCACGCAATTCTATAATTGCATTTTTATCATCCTGAGGATCTTTTGGAATCAATAATTTAGTCAACTCTTTTTCCAATGCTTCTTTTTCTTCCTCCAAACTCGGCAATTCCATTTTTGCCAATTCACGCATATCCGCATCATCCCCATTTAAGGAGTCTTTCGCAAATTTATGCTCATCCAAGACCTTCACATACCTCAAATATGGTTGTACGATTTTTTCTAAGGAACGATATTCCTTACTCATTTTACCAAACTCAATTTGGTTATTAATTATCTCCGGATTGGTTAAAGCCACCCCTACTTGGTCGAATCTGGCTTTAATGGCTTCTAATTTATCTAACATAGACGTTTTTCTGTGCGCAAAAATAGCTAATTTAGTTGTCAATTAAAACATTCCCATCTTATGAAATACCTAGTACCTGTTTTCATCGCATTTTCAATAGGTGCAGAAGCACAAGCTATTCACTATAAATCGGTATTGGTAGATACCCATAATGATGCGGTAACAGCCTGTATCGAGAAAAAAGTGAGTTTAGACCAGGATTTGAAAGGGATCAACCATTCTGATTTAAAAAGATTTAAGCAAGGAGGAGTTGATTATCAATTGTTTTCTATTTGGTGCGATGGTAAAAAGGCAAATCCATATGCATGGGCCATGAGGGAAATGGACACGATTGACGCAGTAGCTGCAAGAAATCCGGATAAAATAGTGGTAGCAAAAACTTGGGAGCAGATACAAAAAACATTGGCCGAAGGAAAAATAGTTGCGCAGTATGGCGTTGAAGGAGGACATATGATTGAGGATGATATCAATCGTTTAGATATTTTTTATAAAAGAGGCGTTAGGTATATGACATTGACTTGGAACAATTCTCCTAGTTGGGCTAGCTCACATACCGATGAAAAAGATCCTAAATACAAGGGCCACAAAGGGCTAACCAGTTTTGGTAAACAAATTATCAATAGGATGAATAAATTAGGCATCATTGTAGATATTTCACATGTTGGTGAAAATACATTTTGGGATGCCATAAAAACAACTACCAAACCCGTCATTGCTTCTCATAGTAATGCATATAGTATTTGTCCTGTTTCTAGAAATTTAAAAGATGCACAAATAAAAGCAGTTGGTAAAAATGGAGGTGTCATTAGTTTAAATTTTTATTCCGCATTTGTGGATAGCAATTATGGTAAAAAAGCGGCGGCTTTTTACAAAGCACATAAAAAGGAAATAGATTCCATGGTAGCCAAAGGAATGCAAAAAGAATATGTTTTGAGTGTCATCGCCAATAAATACAAAGTTCAATCAGAAGCCATCAAACCTGACCTCGAAGTACTAATGAAACACTTTGATCACATTGTAAAATTAATTGGCATTGATCACGTGGGATTAGGTTCTGATTTTGATGGTATTGATTCTGCACCTAAACAATTAAAGACGGTTTTAGATTATCCTGAATTTACAAAGGCTTTAATTAAGCGAGGATACAAGGATGCAGATATCGCCAAGGTATTAGGCGGAAACTTTTTACGCGTGTATAGATTAAACAACCCTAGTTAATAAAAAGCCTCTTAATAAAATTTAAGAGGCTTTTTATTTTTAAATTATGATTTTTCAAGCCTACCCCATAAACGGGTAGGCTTGTTTACTTATACTCATTAATAAAATTTAAGAGGCTTTTTATTTTTTTAAGCATTTTCCCATTCATCAGACGCAGTCGCGTCTTCTCCCCATAAACGGGTAGGCTTGTTTACTTATACTCATTAATAAAATTTAAGAGACTTTTTATTTTTTTTAAGCATTTTCCCATTCATCAGACGCAGTCGCGTCTTCTCCCCATAAACGGGTAGGCTTGTTTACTTATACTCATTAATAAAATTTAAGAGGCTTTTTATTTTAAAATGAAAGCAGTTTTTCCATGGTGGCTTGGAGCCTACTATTCGCTAAATATTGTTTTTCTAAAACGATATTAAATGGGATGGGTGTATCTAAGGAAGCGCAGCGAAGTATGGGCGCATCTAATTGAGTAAAGCAATGCTCTGCTATCCATGCACTTAACTCACCACCAATGCCCCCTGTTAAATTATCTTCATGTAAAATTAAAACCTTCCCGGTTGTTGCCACTGCTTCTGCAATTGCTTCATAATCCAATGGAGCCAGACTTCTTAAATCCAAAATAGTTAAAGAAACGGATGCGTTTTCGGCTTGGTATTTTTTTGCCCATTGCACACCCATTCCATAGGTAATAATAGTAGCTTCAGTTCCTTTACAAACAAAATTTGCTTTGCCTATTGGCACTTGGTAATAGGCATCCGGCACTTCACCTTCTACACTACGGTACATGGCCTTATGTTCAAAATATAAAACAGGATTCGGATCAGCCAATGCAGCAATCATCAAACCTTTGGCATCCGCTGGATTCGATGGATAAACCACTTTAAGTCCAGGAACATGGGTAAACCAAGCTTCATTAGATTGTGAATGAAAAGGACCTGCACCTACTCCAGCACCCGTAGGCATCCTCACTACGACATCGGCATTTTGCCCCCATCTATAATGAATCTTGGCTAAGTTATTTACAATTTGATTAAAGCCAACCGTTACAAAATCAGCAAACTGCATTTCCATTACCGATTTGATGCCTTCTAAACTTAACCCCAATGCAGCACCCACAATCGCACTTTCACAAATGGGTGTATTGCGTATCCGTTGTTTTCCAAATTCATTTACAAATCCTTCGGTCATTTTAAAAGCTCCTCCATATTCTGCAATGTCCTGCCCCATGATAATCATTTCAGGATAGCGTTGCATAGACGCACGCAATGCATCGCTGATAGATTCAATAAAACGTTTTTGTTGAACCAATGGCTGATCCAAATGTTCTAATAATGGAATGTCGTTATTGGTAATTGGTGCAAAAACATCATCCACTTCTACTGCAACAGACGGCTGCATAGGGGTGGTATCCACCACTTGCGCTAAATCCAATTCTATTTTTTCTTTCATCGACAACTTCACTTGAACGATATCCTCAATAGACAGGATGCCTGCTGTTGCAAGGTATTCTTCATAATTTTTTATGGGATCTCTTTCAGCCCATAGATTCAAAAGTTCAGTAGGTACATATTTAATGCCGCTTGCTTCCTCGTGTCCCCTCATTCTAAAAGTATCACACTCAATTAGATAAGGTTGTTGATGTTGAATACAAAAATCTCGGGCTTCTTTTATGGTATGGTAAACTTCTAAAATATTATTACCATCAATACGTTTTCCCTGTATTCCATAACCAATTGCTTTATCCACTAAGTGCGCACACTTATATTGCTCATTAGTAGGTGTACTTAATCCGTAGCCATTATTTTCGATAATGATGATGACTGGTAAATTCCATACTGCCGCCACATTTAAAGCCTCATGAAAATCGCCTTCACTTGTTCCTCCGTCCCCGGTGAATGCCAATGCACATTTTTGCTGCCCCCTTTGTTGATAGGCTAAGGCAACCCCATCTGCAATAGCGAGTTGTGGACCCAAATGCGAAATCATCCCGCATATATGATACGCCTTGGAGCCAAAATGAAAACTACGCTCTCTGGCCTTACTATATCCAGTGACATCTCCCTGCCATTGTTTAAACAATTCGGTGAATGGCATATCCCTCGAAGTAAATACGCCTAAATTTCTATGCAAGGGCATAATCCACTCATCCTTATCCATAGCGAGGGTAGCGCCCACTGCGATTGCTTCCTGACCTATACCACTAAACCATTTACTAATTTTTCCTTGACGCAACAATATCAACATTTTTTCTTCAATCATTCTTGGATACAACAAGGAATGATAAAATCCAATAAGTTGCTGATTGTCTAAATTGCCTGGCTGATAGTTCATCAATGTGCGTTAAGAATTCAAATTTACCATATTTATGGACAAAGCCGCCTAATAGATACTAAAAGTCCCGAACAAGTCGGGACTTCATATAAAGGTAATAACAATGATTAATCTCTTGAATTCAGTTTGGTCAATAATTTTAGGATTTCTAAGTACAACCAAACAATGGTCACTAATAATCCAAAAGCACCATACCATTCCATATACTTTGGAGCGCCCATTTCTGCTGCTTTTTCAATGGCATCAAAATCTAACAATAAATTCATTGCTGCAATGCCAACTATGAATAAACTGATGCCAATACTTAGTAAACCGCTGCCAAAAGCAAAGCCCATATCCACCCCAAACAAACTGAAAATCCAGGTAATTAAATAAAATAATCCAATACCCACCGTTGCTGAAACAATAATTGATCTTAATTTGTCTGTCACTTTAATGATTCTGAAATTGTACAGCAAAAACATCGCAATGGCAACACCCATAGTTAATCCCACTGCATTCATAATAATATTTGGATAAGATTTTGCAAATACTGAGTTGAAATACGCGCTAATTCCCCCAATAAAAAATCCTTCTAAAATAGCATAAGCGGGTGCAATATACCCTGCAATAGTTGGCTTAAACATCATAACCAATGCCATGACTAAACCACCAATGGCACCCACCCACATGAGGGTAGAAGCTGTAGATGGATTTTCAGGGAATATGGTCCAAATGTAAATAGCCGATGACATCACCATTAACATTAAAAATCCAAACTTATTAATGGTGCCACGAACACTCATTACACCAAATGAATTGGATGTTTCATGTAAACTCTTGTCAAAAATTTTTTCAGAAAGGGTTGGATTTCCTGTTTCAAATGCTCCCATAAAATATTTTTTTGTTGATTAAATTTACAAATTAGTTTTTGAATAAAAATGCAAATAAATTGTTAAGGTCGGCCGCCATTTTTTAAACCAGGGTAAAGCGATAATTTACGGAACTGGTATCTTGGATTTGCTTTCAATAAGGCAATCATGGTTGCCAATTTTGCCGAATCAACCGAATTGCGGTACATATGATCATGCATCAAAATCACCAAGTGATTTTTAGTTTCTGTTCGATTACGTGCAAATAGGGTATCTACATACCTAGCCATGGCCTGCGGAGATTCCTTAGGCGTTCCTTGCTTAGTAAAACCCCATTCTAAATCCCATCCAATCACATTAAACCCTGCGCTGTCCAATTTTAGTACAACTGGCTTGACTAGTTTACCCGATTTTTTTAACACCATGGTATTCCAAGCGCTATTCCCTGGTAAGCGAATAATATTGTTTTTTACTTGTAATGATTTTTTAGCTTGCACAAAATCATCAAAGGCCATATTGGGATGATGGTAAAAATATTTGTATTTCGCATTTGCATGCGTATAACTGTGGTTGGCAATATCAAAAAATTGAGGATATTGCGCGATTCGATTGTGCAATGCCCTGCCGCTGGCGTTAGCCGCTTGGTGTCTGCCTACTTCAAAAAAAGTAGCTTGTATTTTTTGCTTCAAGCAAATATCAATACAATTAGAAGTGCCTACCAATGGTCCATCGTCAAAAGTCAAGTAAATATACTTCACCTCCTTACCCTGAACAGGTTGGATTGACTTGGGAACCTTTACATCGTTTGTATTATGGGGGAGTAATATATACGAGAACAAGTAGAAAAATGGCGCGATGATCATAGTGCCTTGAATTAGGGTGTAAAGTTAACCAAGAAATAGAAAAAAAACAATAAAAATTAAGCTTTTAGGCCACTCTATCTGTACCTTTGTGTTCAAATTACAGCTATATGCAGAACGAAGTTATTTTACAGGATGTAGTCATCAAATTTGCGGGAGATAGTGGAGACGGAATGCAATTGACAGGACAGCAATTTACCAACAATACCGCGATCTTGGGTATTGACCTTGCAACCTTCCCCGATTTTCCTGCTGAGATCAGGGCGCCTATCGGTACCTTGCCGGGCGTAAGTGGATTCCAAGTACACTTTAGTTCTGATAAAGTGTATACTCCTGGTGATGCATGTGATGTATTGGTGGCGATGAATGCGGCTGCCTTAAAAGTAAATTTAAAAGGTTTAAAGAAAGGCGGAAAAATTATCGCGAATACCGATGGATTTGATGTGAAAAATTTACGTTTAGCGAATTATCCAGATGGCATCAATCCATTAGAGGATGGAAGTTTAGATGGATACGAATTGACAAAAATTGACGTTACAAAATTAACGCGTGAAGCATTAAAAGATTTTCCAGCCTTAGGAAATAAGGAAAGAGACCGTGCGAAAAACATGTTTGTATTGGGCGTTATTTATTGGGTTTACAATAGAGACTTAGATACCACAATTAGTTTCTTAAATGAGAAGTTCGGTAAAAAAGAAGCAATCTTAAATTCGAATATTGCCGTTTTAAAAGCCGGTTACTACTATGGCGAAACTGCTGAATTATTTAATGCAGCAAGGTTCAAAGTGGAGAAATCTAAAATGGATGCAGGTACTTATCGCAGTATTATGGGAAACCAAGCATTGTCCATGGGATTGATTGCCGCGTCTCAAAAATCAAAACTACCCTTGTTCTTGGGCTCCTACCCAATTACGCCGGCAACAGATATCTTACACGAATTAAGTAAGTACAAAAATTTTGGTGTTAGAACATTTCAAGCGGAGGATGAGATTGCCGGTATTGCTTCAGCGATTGGTGCAAGCTACGGTGGTCAAATTGGTTTAACCACTACTTCAGGTCCTGGTATGGCTTTGAAAACTGAAGCGATGGGACTTGCCATGATGTTAGAATTGCCTTTGTTAATTATAAATATTCAAAGAGGGGGACCTTCAACTGGTTTACCAACAAAAACAGAGCAAAGTGATTTATTGCAAGCCTATTATGGACGCAATGGTGAAGCACCAATTCCAATTTTAGCTACCTCAACGCCAAGCGATTGTTTTGAGATGGCTTTTGAAGCAGTGCGTATTGCTTTACAACATATGACGCCCGTTATTTTATTAAGTGATGGATATATCGCGAATGGTGCAGAGCCTTGGAAGTTTCCAAAAGCGGCTGACCTACCTGAAATTGAAGTAACTTTCAAAACAAAATTAGATGAAGGGGAAATAAAATACAAACCATATACACGTAACGAAAAATTAGCACGCCCTTGGGCAGTGCCTGGCACACCTGGTTTAGAGCACCGTATTGGTGGTTTGGAAAAACAACATGAAACCGGGAACGTAAACTACGAGGCCGAGAACCACCAGTTCATGATTAAAATGAGAGAAGCGAAGGTGGACAAAATAGCCGACTATATCCCAAAGCAAACCATTGACAGTGGTGCTGAAAAAGGAAAAGTATTGGTGTTAGGATGGGGTTCTACTTATGGTACCATTAAAGGAACGGTGATTGAATTACTAGCGCAAGGAAAATCAGTAAGCCATGCACACATCAAGTACATGCGTCCTTTCCCAAGCAATTTAGGCGATATAATAAAGAACTTTGAAACGGTTTTAATTCCTGAAATCAACAATGGTCAATTGATTAAAATTATCCGTGATAAATATTTTGTTGATGCAAAAGGATACAATAAAATGATGGGTATTCCTATTACAAAACAAGAATTGACAGACGCAATTAATCAATACTTATAGTAAACAATACGCATTAAGATCATAACAAAGGGTTCCCAAAAGGAACCCTTTGTATTTCAATTAAGTTGCATTTAAGTAGTATGAAGTAATCTTTTTAAAAAATCTTACAACAACCTCGTTTTAGAATGGCTTATTTATTTTTATTGCTCTTTTCATAGAATTTGCAAAATGCTTGCAAACCACAGGCTGCACATTTAGGACTGCGCGCCAAGCAAGTATACCTTCCATGCAGTATAAGCCAATGATGCGCAGTATGCACTAAATGAGTAGGTATATTCTTGATCAATCCTTTTTCGACGGCCAAAGGAGTTGTCGCAGTCAATGGTACCAATCCTAATCGTTTGCTCACTCTATTCACATGCGTATCCACGGCCATATTGGGCTGATTGTCCCAAACACTGGTTATCACATTGGCCGTTTTTCGCCCTACTCCTGGTAATTTAATAAGCGCCTCGATGGTCATGGGTACTTCTCCACCAAAATCACTCACTAACAATTGACTCATGCCAATCAAATGTTTGGTTTTATTGTTGGGATAGGAAATACTTTTAATGATAGGGAACAAATCATCAAAACTGGCTTTAGCCATTTTTTGTGGCGTAGGAAATTGCTTGAAAATAGACGGTGTGGTCAGGTTGACACGCTTGTCTGTACATTGTGCTGATAAGATCACCGCAACCAACAACTCAAAAGGATTGGTATAGCTTAGCTCTGTTTCGGCAACCGGCATGTGAGTTTGAAAAAAGTCAAGGACTTTTTCATAACGCTCTTTCTTTGTCATTTTTTTTCGGAAGTACTTGTAACTGGCTTAGCAGTATCTTCAAATAAAAAAACCTCTTCGCCATCTCTTTTTAATAAATAGCGTTCTCTTGCATATTTTTCGATAGCCGTTGGAGTACTTTGTAAATTATTTAACTGCTTCTTAGTTTTTTCAATTTCGTCTGTATAATATTTTTTAGCCGCTTCAACTTTTTGCAATTCCCCTGTTCTTTCTTTTTGCTGGAAATAATCACGTTGGTCAAAAAAAATCATCCATACTACAAAACCCGTCGATACTAAAAAATAGCGATTAATTAGGATTGGAAAAATTTTCTTTACTACTTGCATAACCTTGAATTAGCGTAAAATTAAGGTAGTTCCCATAATACACAAAAAAAGAATGAGCCCCTTTTTAGGAACTCATTCTTTGATATTCATAGCCTTACGCTGTTCGCCTTCAGCTCAATGTATTATTTATTGCCAAACTTTAATTTACCCTTGGTTGGGAAAATGCCTGTTTCTCCTAATTGCTCTTCAATACGGATTAACTGGTTGTATTTAGCCATACGATCGGTTCGAGAAGCGGAACCCGTTTTAATTTGACCACAATTTAACGCAACAGCTAAGTCCGCAATCGTCGTATCTTCTGTTTCACCAGATCTGTGAGACATAATGGTATTGTAACCATTGTGCTGTGCTAAGCTTACTGCATTGATGGTTTCTGTTAAAGTACCAATTTGGTTTACTTTCACCAATAAGCCATTGGCAATTTTCTTATCAATACCTGTTTGTAAACGAGTTACATTAGTTACGAATAAATCGTCACCCACTAATTGACATTTAGATCCAATGGTGTCAGTTAAGTTTTTCCAACCTGCCCAATCATCCTCAGCCATTCCATCCTCAATTGAAACAATTGGATATTTTTTTACCCAAGATTCCCAATATTTTACCAATTGGTCAGAACTCATTTCCTTACCAGAACTTTTGTGGAAAACATATTTCTTTTTCTTGGCATTCCATAACTCACTATTGGCAGCATCCATTGCAATGGCAATTTGAGAACCCGTTTTGTAACCTGCAGCAGTGATGGCTTCCAATACGGTTTCGATCGCTTCTTCATTGCTTTGAATGTTTGGAGCGAATCCACCTTCATCCCCTACGTTTGTGCTATATCCTTTCTTTTTTAAAGTGCTTTTTAATTGATGGAAAATTTCAACTCCCCAACGTAAACCTTCGCTAAAGCTAGGTGCACCAATGGGCATAATCATGAATTCTTGAAAATCAATTTTGTTGTCCGCATGCGCTCCGCCATTTAAAATATTCATCATTGGCATTGGCAGTGTTCTTGCATTGGTGCCGCCAATGTATCGGTATAAAGGTAAGCTTGCTTCTTCGGCTGCTGCTTTTGCAACTGCCATCGATACTGCTAAAATTGCATTTGCACCTAATTTAGCTTTGTTGGGTGTACCATCTAATTCAATCATTACTTGGTCAATGGCTGCTTGCGCTGTAATATCAAAACCTACAATTCCATTGGCAATAGTTGTGTTTACATTCTTCACTGCTTTCAACACTCCTCTTCCTAAATATTTTTTCTTGTCATTGTCTTTTAATTCAGCTGCTTCGTGAATACCAGTACTTGCTCCACTTGGAACTGCGGCACGGCCTAAAGCACCCTCGTCCGTTAATACGTCTACTTCCACAGTAGGGTTTCCACGGCTATCCAAAATTTGTCTCGCTCTTACTTCAACAATGTAACTCATAGTTTGATAATTTATTTTTCTAAAAAAGTAATGTCAGTTTGCGTCCGCAATTTACACCCATTTTTTTTAATGGGTAAGCAATTTGAATATTTCTTCTAAACTTGCCTCCTGCGTTTGTAAAGCTTGGATATTTAAACCTTTGTCTAGGGCGTAATTCAGGATATTTTTTTTCAATAAAGACAGGTCTTTCGCCTTTACAACTAACACCTGTTTGTCTACTTGTTCATATTCCAGGCTTTTCCAAAATAAATCTTCTAAAAAAGGAGTGATCTCTTCTTCAAAAACAACACACACTGCAGGCTTGCTTGGTTTTGTTAATTGATCAATGGTGGTATTGGCCACCAATTTAGATTGATGCAATACAATCACACTGGAACATATTGCTGAAACCTCCTGTAATATATGTGTTGAAAATAATACAATGGCATCCTTGCTTAAACTTTGAATAAGGCTTCGTATTTCAATAAGTTGATTCGGATCTAAACCGGAAGTGGGTTCATCTAATAAAATCAACGCAGGTTTATGCATAATCGCAGCTGCAATACCCACTCTTTGCTTATACCCTTTTGACAAAGCGCCAATTTTTTTATGTTGCATTGGCGTTAATCCAGTCATTTCAATGACCTCCGCAATTCGTTGACTGGTATTGGAGATTTTATGCAGAGATGCTAAAAAAGAAAAATATTCTTTGACATACATTTCCTCATACAAAGGATTGGATTCAGGTAAATAACCAATTAATTGCTTAAATGCAATGGGCTCTTTTTGGTTGGATATTCCGTTTAAAATTACTTCCCCAGCATCAGGTGCTAAATACCCTGCTATCATTTTTAAGGTAGTGCTCTTTCCGGCCCCATTGGGCCCTAGAAAACCAACTACTGCCCCTTTCTCTATTGAGAAAGACAAGTCATCCACTGCAATTTGGTGATCGTATTTTTTACAAAGTCCCTTTACATCAAGTGCCATGGTCAAAAATACTTAACTAATAGTAAATGGCAATAGCCTATTCGTTTAGTTCCTGTGAGGATTTAGGTAAATGCGCATATTCGTCCTTTGAGGCATACCAACCAAAAATGAAAAATCCAATACATATAGGGGTAAATATGAGTAAAATAATGGACCACTGTAAAATGACATTTGATCTTAAAACCGCAGTAGCATTGCCTATTTTTTCCACTGCCTCAAACACTAAAAAGGCAATAATAATAGGCGCTAAAGCCATCCAGAGGTATCCCAATAATTTTTTAATTGTATTCATATAAAATAATGTTAATTATTAATCCATTACATTTTCATCCGACTTATTGGATAAATAAACCACCCCAATTACTAAACAAATGGCCGCAACCCCAATTGGATACCATAAACCCGCCAACACATCCCCTTTTGGATGCTCCGCAGACTTCGTGAACTCTACAATGAGCGTGCCTAAAAATGGAACCAGTCCGCCAAATACCCCGTTTCCAATATGATAAGGCAGTGACATGGAAGTGTATCTTATTTTGGTGGGAAACATTTCTACTAAAAATGCTGCAATAGGACCATACACCATGGTAACGTAAACAATTTGTATAAATATCAATAAAATTAAATACCAGGTGGGCGATTTACCCATTGTTTTTTCTATGACCGTATTCCTTTTTGGGGTATGCGTTATTAAATCAGGATTTGAATACTCAATGGGCTTGTCAACACTTAATTCTTTTTTCCCGAAAAGGGTGTCCGTCATTGTATATTTAAAAACAGAGCCATCGGTATAATAAACGGTATCATAGGTTTTGCGCAAATACACAAATGGCGTTTTAGTATCATTCATGTAAGCAACCAAGGGTCCAGTGGTTGAAATACGTTGTTGAATTTCATTTGTTTTATTTGCTTCAGCAGTAATCGCAATAAACTGCTTGTAAATTGGACGATAGGTGCAAATTGCCAAGAACATGCCTAATAACATGATCCATTTTCTGCCAACCTTGTCACTTAGCCAACCAAACAAAACAAAACAAGGCGTTGCCATTAAAATGGCCACTAGCATTATATTTCTTGATTGTACAAAATCGATATTACAAACTGTTTCTATAAAACTTTGCGCATAAAATTGTCCGGTATACCATACTACGCCCTGTCCCATTACTGCTCCGAACAAGGCCAACAATACCATTTTAAAGTTTGATTTATTGCCAAAACTTTCTTTTAACGGATTGGTGGATGTTTTGCCTTCTGATTTTAATTTGGAAAACATCGGAGACTCACTCATGCGCATTCGAATTAAAACAGAAACACCCACCAATAAAATTGAAATCCAAAATGGATATCTCCAACCACCCCACTCCGCACTAAATTTATCGACCCCTTGATTGGAACGAATTAAAATAATAACGCCCAAAGCCAAAAATAATCCAAGGGTTGCCGTGGTTTGAATCCAGGAAGTCCAAAATCCTCTTTGTCCTGCTGGAGCATGTTCCGCCACATAAGTAGCTGCTCCTCCATATTCGCCCCCCAATGCCAAACCTTGTAATAATCTTAAAATAAGTACCAATATTGGTGCTGCCCAACCAATAGTACTATAACCAGGAACAAGTCCAATGGCAAATGTGGAACCTCCCATGATCACCAATGTCAGTAAAAATGTATGTTTACGCCCAATGAGGTCCCCAAGTCGTCCAAAAACCAATGCCCCAAATGGACGTACAATAAAGCCAGCTGCAAAAATGGCCAAGGTACTTAAAAGCGCTGCTGTGCCTGCTTCTGCAGGGAAAAATTGTTTGGACAATATCGTTGCCAACATCCCAAAAATGTAAAAATCGTACCATTCTATAAGGGTACCAACCGAAGAAGCCCCTATCACAAAAGCAATACTGCTTTGTTTTTTTTCATCATGCATAGCCATCGTTTTTCCAGTTATCATTCAAGTTAAATATTTATGCGTAAAAAATGTAAATTTGGTATACCTATTTACAACGATTGCTATGAGTTACCCTTATCAAATAAAAAGCCTTCAACAATATCATGAGGCCTACAAAAAAAGTATTGACACCCCCGAAATTTTTTGGAATGAAATTGCTGAGACATTTACTTGGCAAAAAAAATGGGACCAAACCTTAGACTGGAATTTTTCAGCACCGAAAGTGGAATGGTTCAAAGGGGGTCAATTAAATATAACTGAAAACTGTTTAGATCGACACCTTGAAAAAAATGGAGATACCCCTGCAATGATTTGGGAGCCCAATGATCCCGAAGAACATCATCGTATTATTACTTATAAACAATTGCATTTAAAGGTTTGTCAATTTGCACAAGTACTCTTAAACAATGGCGTTCAAAAAGGCGATCGTGTTTGCGTTTATATGGGCATGATTCCTGAACTCGCTATTGCGGTATTGGCTTGTGCGCGCATTGGCGCCATTCATAGTGTAATTTTTGGAGGTTTCTCTGCGCAAAGTATTGCGGATCGTTTAGAAGATGCAAAAGCCGAATTCATTATTACTTGTGATGGTGCATTTAGAGGAGCAAAAGACATTCCTTTAAAATCGGTGATTGACGACGCGTTAATTGGTAATAAAACGGTGAAGCGCGTAATAGTTTGTACAAGAACCAGGACTGCTGTTTCTATGTTAAAAGGAAGAGATGTGTGGTGGGAAGATGAAATTAAAAAAGTAGAAACACAAGCATTGCCATTGGTAGCTCCAGTTCCCATGGATGCCGAAGATCCATTATTTATTTTATACACTTCGGGTTCCACTGGAAAACCAAAAGGCGTAGTGCATAGTGTGGCGGGTTATATGGTGTACACAAACTATACTTTTGTGAATGTATTTCAATACCAACCCAATGACATTTTCTTTTGCACGGCCGACATTGGTTGGATAACAGGACATAGTTATATTGTGTATGGTCCATTGAGCGCAGGAGGTACTTCTCTTATGTTTGAAGGCATCCCCACTTTCCCGGATGCAGGCCGTTTTTGGGACATCATCGATAAGTTTAAAGTGAATATTTTATACACAGCACCGACAGCCATTCGTTCCTTAATGAGTTTTGGATTGGGTCCAGTGAAAGAGCATGATTTAAGTAGTTTAAAAATATTGGGTACCGTTGGGGAACCGATTAATGAAGAAGCTTGGCATTGGTATGACGAACATATTGGCAAGAAAAAATGTCCCATCGTGGACACCTGGTGGCAAACAGAAACAGGCGGTGTGATGATTTCAAATATGGCGGGTATTACTCCTGGAAAACCAGGCTGGGCCACTTATCCCATGCCTGGGGTAAAAGCCATTTTAGTGGACGACAAGGGAGAAGAAGTAACACAAAAAGAGGATGGATTGTATCGCGGTAATTTATGTATCACCCAACCTTGGCCATCGATTTTAAGAACTACTTATGGCGATCATGAAAGATGTCGCACCAATTATTTTGCAACCTACAACAATGTATATTTCACAGGAGACGGTGCTTTAAGAAATGAAGAAGGTCAATTTAGAATTACGGGGCGGGTGGATGATGTTTTAAATGTAAGCGGTCACCGAATTGGTACTGCCGAAGTGGAGAATGCCATTAATATGCACGCAGGGGTTATAGAAAGCGCTGTGGTAGGCTATCCGCACGATATTAAAGGACAAGGTATTTATGCTTATGTTATATATACTGGATCACATGGGCAAGATACCCATGGCACGACCGATTTAGTACGTAAAGATATTTTACAAACCGTAACGCGCATTATTGGACCGATTGCTAAACCTGATAAAATTCAATTTGTTGCTGGACTTCCAAAAACGAGATCTGGAAAAATCATGCGTCGCATTTTAAGAAAAGTAGCCGAAGGTGAAACCAGTAATTTAGGAGATACTTCGACTTTACTGGATCCGGGTGTGGTGGATGAAATCGTAAAAGGAATGCTGTAACATAAACCCAAGCTTACGCATAAAATCATACAAGCTAAATAATTAAAAAGTCCCATTGAAATCATCAGCGGGACTTTTTAATATAAGATATAACCAATCGAGTTTTAGTTTTCCATTAATCCCTTTAATTTCCTTGATAAGAAAAATAATATAATAGATGCCAAGCCTGCCATGAAAACAAAGAACATAAAGAATTCATGTAAGTTGGAAATTTGATACCCAGCAAAAGAAGTTACTTTATCCCCTTCTGGATACAATGCACTAAACACCCCTGCTAGTTTATTGGCAAATGCATTCGCAGTAAACCATACCGCCATTAATAAAGAGGCGAATTTAAAAGGCGCTAACTTATTAAATAAAGACAAGCCAATTGGAGACAAACAAAGTTCTCCAAAGGTATGCATCATATACATTCCTACTAACCATATCATACTAACTTTAACGCCAGTACCCACTCCTTTCACACCAGTAGCAATCCATAAATAACCCAAGGCTAAAAGCATTAATCCCATGGCCATTTTAAAAGGTGAAGAAGGCTCTTTATTTATTTTCCCTAATTTAATCCAAATCCAAGCTACCAAAGGCGCGAGGGTCACGACAAAAATGGAATTAAGTGATTGAAAAAAGCTGGTAGGTACTTCGAAAAAACCCAAATTTCTTTCGGTATTTTCTGATGCAAAATAAGTTAAGGAAGCCCCTGCTTGTTCAAATGCACTCCAAAAGAAAATCACAAAAAAAGAAACGGTAAACAATACAGCTACTTTTTTCTTTTCAATGCCATTCAGTGTTGAATCAGAGAAAATAATAAATGATATAAATAAGATACAAGCAAGCAATAACCAAAATAAATAACTCACTACTTTAATATCAATGTATACCAATGCAATGGTGAGTAAAGAAATTAAAAACAAAAAGCCAACCATGACTGGTATTTTTTGAAAAAACTTTGGCGCATTGGCTGGCGCTTCCCCAATGGAAGCTCCTTCTGCATTCACTAAATACTTTTTTTGAAATAACATTTGCGTAACAACACTTAATAACATAGCAATACCCCCTGCTAAAAATGCCCATTTAAAATCGCCTTTTGAACCCGTGTCTCCAAAATAGCCACAAACAATTGGACCCAGTGCGCCTCCGGTATTGATTCCCATGTAAAAAATAGTATAAGCAGCATCAATTTTGGAATCGCCCTTTTTATACAACTGCCCTACCAAACTTGAAATATTGGGCTTGAAAAAACCATTGCCCGCAATCATACATCCCAATCCGATATAAAATAAGGGAGTCGCAATGACAGCATTATCATAATAGTTGCCACAAAAAAACAAAAAGAACTCTCCAATGGCCATCACCAATCCCCCCGCGATGATTGATTTATTATTACCCCAATAACGGTCAGCAATATATCCACCCAATAAAGGCGTTAAATAAATTAAGCCGGTATAACTACCATACACCTGTGATGCAAAAACTTTATCGAAAAGCAAGGCCTTGGTTAAAAATAAAACCAAAATCGCACGCATGCCATAATAGTTAAAGCGCTCCCACATTTCCGTTGCAAACAAGACATATAAGCCTTTTGGATGTTTTTCTGCTGCTGCTGACATATTCAATTGTATTTAATTGACCCAAATTAATAAAATACCTTCAATAATTTTTACTTTCGTGGGGCAAACCTATATATATGAATATTTTACTTATTGGCGCTGGGGGAAGAGAACATGCTTTGGCTTGGAAAATGGCCCAAAGTCATCACTGCGATCATTTATTGATCGCACCCGGAAACCCAGGCACAGCAAGTATTGGAACCAATTTGGATATTCAAGTAAACGATTTTAACGCATTAAAAGTAGCAGTACTTGAAAATGCGATTGATATGATTGTGGTGGGTCCTGAAGACCCACTGGTGAATGGGATTTATGATTTTTTTGCAAAAGATGCAGCTACTGCACATGTGAATGTGATTGGCCCTTCGGCGGAAGCTGCTCAATTGGAAGGAAGTAAGGCATTTAGCAAGCATTTTATGCAAAGGCATCATATCCCAACAGCGTCTTATGCCGAGTTTACGGTGGACAACTATACACAAGGGGTGGATTATATTAAAGCGCATCCCCTGCCAATTGTACTCAAGGCAGATGGTTTAGCAGCTGGAAAGGGGGTGATTATTGCTTTGACCCAGGAAGAAGCCCTGGTAAGTTTTGAGGAAATGATTCAAAACAAGCAATTTGGGGAAGCCAGTGCCAAAGTGGTGATTGAACAATTTTTAGAGGGGATTGAAGTGAGTGTTTTTGCATTAACCGACGGCATTTCCTACCAAATCATCGGCCACGCCAAGGACTATAAGCGGATTGGCGAAGGCGACACTGGTCTCAATACAGGTGGAATGGGCTGTGTAAGCCCAGTGCCATTTATGGATAAAACCTTTATGCAAAAAGTGGAAGAACGCATAATTAAGCCTACCATTCAAGGAATTCACGCTGAAAACCTTACTTATAAAGGATTTGTATTTTTTGGTTTGATGAATTGCGGTGGAGAGCCTTATGTAATTGAGTACAATTGTCGATTGGGAGACCCCGAAACCGAGGTAATTCTACCCCGCTTACAAACCGACTTAGTGAGTTTACTGGCCGCTGCCGACAATGGCACTTTGGAGGACGTAAATATTGAATACCATGCAAGCGCATTTGCAACCGTAATGGCGGTAAGTGGTGGTTATCCTGGCAATTACAAAAAGAACTTTGAAATATTGGGTTTATCTGAAGCTGCCACTGTCCCAGGAACGCTTGTATTTCAAGCTGGTACTGGATTTGAGGGTAATACCATTGTTACAAAAGGAGGCCGTGTATTAACAACCACTGCCCAAGGATATACCCTTCAAGAAGCGGTGAAAAATGCACAAAATGCACTTTCTAAAATCCATTTTGAAGGGATGTATTTTAGAAAAGACATCGGCTACGAATTCGGTGCCTAGTTTTGTCCAAAAATTTATTCTTACTCATTTCTTAAAAAGCTTTGTAGTTCAAGTATTTTAAGTGAATTTTGCTACATTCAGTTTGAATATTAAAATACCGAAGAATAATGGGATTATTTAACTTTTTTACCCAAGAAATTGCAATGGACTTGGGTACCGCAAATACACTCATCATTCACAATGATGAAGTAGTCGTGAATGAACCTTCAATTATCGCCTTGAACAGGAATAATATGAAGGAAGTTTTAGGTGTTGGTAAAAAAGCATTATTGATGCATGAAAAAACACATGAAAGCATTAAAACAGTTCGTCCATTAAAAGACGGCGTAATTGCCGACTTTAATGCAGCTGAATTAATGATTCGTGAGTTAATGAAAATGATTTATCCAAAGAAGCCATTATTTCCTCCAAGTTGGAGAATGGTAATTTGTATTCCTTCTTCCATTACTGAAGTTGAAAAAAGAGCGGTACGCGATAGTGCTGAACAAGCGGGCGCAAAAGAAGTGTACATGATTCACGAACCAATGGCTGCTGCATTAGGTATTGGTATTGATGTAGAAGAGCCCGTTGGAAATATGATTATTGATATCGGAGGTGGTACCACAGGTATTACCGTTATTGCATTAGCAGGTATTGTATGTGACCAAAGTATTCGTGTTGCAGGTGATGAATTCACTGCAGATATTATG